>CAZNLX010000006.1:0-21447 GCA_964573925.1 uncultured Intrasporangiaceae bacterium | reverse complement strand
AGGTGCCGCGCAGCTTGTCGGCGACCTTCCAGACGAAGGCGACCTTGTCCTGGAATCCGACGGGGGCCATCAATTCCCTCGCTCATGCCGCCGCGTCGCCATTGGCCCAGAGTAGGCGACGCCCTGCCGACGGCGGTCGGCCGCCCGCCACGCGGTGCCGGGCGGCATACACTCGGAAGGTGGACAATTCGCCCTTTCTCCCGCTGACGGAGGGTCGGGTGTCCGGCACCCGCTTCGCCCATCGGATCCACGACCTGGGGATCCTGCGGGTGCCGAGCGGACGGCTTGAGGCGAGTGATCCGTTCGTCAATCTCGGCGAGGGTTTGGTCGTGCGCATCCCGCCGGGTGACTACCCGGTGCGCGTCACGGTCGCGGACGTCGGCAAGAAGCAAAAGGGCAAACACCTGCGCGAGGCCTACCTCAGCGTCGTCCTCGAGGACGGCACATCCGCGCGGCACGAGGTGCTGACCCCGGACGGGCGGGAGCCCGCCGCCGAGGGCTACTACTACGGCGTACCGGTCGACTCGGGGACAGTGGGGTTCGCCGACGCCGACGCGGTTGGTCGCTGCATGCCACACATCGACACCTGGGCCCACGGGGTCTTTGACACCGGCACCCCGCAGTCATGGTTCCACCTCATGGACTCGGCGGACCACCTCGTCCCCGGGTGCGCCAATATCGTCATGCCCCTGGCGACTGCGGGGGAGAACGTCATCCTCAGCCACTCCGGTTGGGGAGACGGGCTCTATCCGGTGGTCGGCTCCTATGACGCCACCGGTCGGCTCCTCGCCGTGCACATCGATCTGCAGGTCGACGAGTCCCCGGACGCGGACTAACGCGCTCTTGAACCTGACGTCGCACGGCCGGGGTCCCTGTCGGTGGGGGTCCCTAGGGTGGCGGCCATGACGAAGTGCACCCAAGAGCACGAGCTTCCCCCGCAGCGAGTGCGGACATGAGCCTGGACGACCGCACCCGCGCCGCGGCGGACGACTTGATCGAGGCGCTGCAACCACTGGACGCGCGAGCGAAGGCCATGTTCGGCGGGTACTGCTTCTACGTCGACGACAAGGTCGTTGGTCTGGTCTGTGACGGTCACGTCTTCGTCAAGAGGTCTGCGCGGGACGACCTCTTGGAGGGCTGGGCGCGACTGGCCCCCGCCTATCCGGGCGCCAAGGACTCCTGGCAACTCCCCGCCGGAGCGCTAGGGGCAGCTCCGGATCGAGTGCGGGCGATCGTCAAGGAGGTCGCTGCCGTCTTGCCTGCCCGCAAGCGACCGGCGTCGGGCGGGCGCTGAGTCCAGGGCGAGACTCTCGACAACACCGTCGCCGACGCCGATCCCGAGGCTCGAGGCGCCAAGTTCGAGCGCAACCCCTGCCTCGCCGAGGAACGTCACGCCGACGGACTCATGACGGACGCCACCGAGCGGGCGGCCGGGTGAAGGTGCATGGAGCAGGCCCGAACTAGCGCGTGCAGGTTGCCAAAGAATGTGAGAGTGTGCTCTCCTTCGTGCTCCGCAAAGACGCACCTGCCCAAGAGATCCCCCCCGGGGCGCGAGACGTCCGCATCCGGCGCCACGTCATGCCGTCGGCCGCCGCGCAGGACCGTCGCTCCGGCGGAGTGGACGGCTAGTGGTCCGGGTGAGCGAACGCCCGCCATCCAGCGGCGCGGAGACGTTGGTGCGCCGCGCGAGGGAGGGCTTCGGCTATCTCTGGCGTCACGCCTACCTGGCCCCGTCCTTGCGGTGCTGCACCACGCTCAACTTCTTCAGCTTCGTCGCTGCCGCGTTGGTCCTGCTGTTCGCCAGCCGGAACCTGGGACTGTCCGCGGGGATGATCGGGCTGGCCCTCGGTCCTCTGGCTCGTCGGAACCCCGATCCTCAGCACGAGAGCGATCGAGGACCTGCCGCCCTCCATGGGGTCTCCGGCAAAGTCCGGATAGGGGTGGGGGCCGGTCCGAGGGGCTCGCGGGTTGAGCCTGAGGGGATTCCCTGAGGGGTGGGGGAGCGGGGCTGCCGGGGATCGGGGATCGTCGAGCGCTCTCTTGTGACCTCCCCGTGTTACACGAGATCCGTGTTACACTGGTCCATGGCCAACCTCACGATCAGCGTGGACGACGCCACGCTCAAGCGGGCCCGTCTGCGCGCGCTCCAGCGGGACGAGTCGGTCAACGCCTATCTTGCCGAGTCACTGCGGCGCTATGCCGACGCGGGGGACGCCGAGACCGCGATGGATACCGTGCTCTCGCTGGCCGAGTCGTCAACCCAAGGCTCGGGTGCGGCGGGCCGGTCGTGGTCCCGTGAGGAGGTGCACCGTGGCTGACTTTGTCGACACCAACGTCTTCGTCTATGCCTTCGACAACGACGAACCGGTCAAGCAGGCCCGCGCTCGCGAGGTCCTGCGCGAACGCCCGGATGCCGTCATCAGCACGCAGGTCATGCTCGAGTGGCACTCGGTCGTCACCCGGAAGTTCTCGCCACCGTTGACCTCCGAAGCGGCCCGAGCGGGGCTGGCCGCCCTGTCCGGCCTTGAGGTCGTCCCGGCCGACGCCGAGCTCGTCGTCCGCGCGGCGGAGACGGCGGTGGCGCACCGGCTGTCGATCTGGGACGCCATGATCATCGAGTCTGCGAGCCTGGCCGGGTGCGCCAGGCTCCTGACCGAAGACCTGAGCGACGGCACGACGATCCGTGGCGTGACCGTGCACAACCCCTTCGCCCCCGAGGACGGCTGACCGCCGGGTCGGTTGCGTTCACCGCGCCCGCCCGTCGCCTGCTAGGTCCTGGATCTTGTGTTTGGTCCACGACATGTCGTGGACCAAACACAAGATCCAGGACTTGTCGAGGACGGTGGTGATCGGAACCTCGGCGGGTCACGAACGCAGCAGGCGTATGCCGGTCACCGCCAGCCACGCGATCCAGGCGGCGTAGCCGGGCATGCTCGCCAGCACGAGTGGTGAGCCGTCTGCGATGGCGAGGCTGGCCGCCCCGGCAGCGATCAATGACCCGCCCCCGGCAATGCCGATCAGCCGCTGCCACCGCTGCGTGAGCCCAGCCAGGTGCGTCGCGACCGCAGCGCCGAGCAATGTGGTGCCGAGCGCCGGAAGTGCCAGCGCGAACGCGGCCGCATGCATCCGCCAGACCAGTTCGATCACCGGAGTGGGGACAGCGAGCGTCCCGGCGCCGGGCGTCCCGGAACCGAGGGGGCCGGAAGCGGGCGCCCCGGAACCGAGCGGTCCGGAACCGAGTGGTCCGGAAGCGAGCACGACTCCGACCCAGAGCACGGCATACAGGGCCAGGATGGCCGCACAGGCGGAGGCGGCGACCATGGCGAGGCGGGACCAATCGGCCCCCGCGGCCCCGCGGCGGCGGACGAGCCCGTGCAGGCCGGTGACCAGCCCGAGCAGCAGCGGCAGGTTGAGCGCCTCCAGGCCGAACACGAGGCCGAGCGCGGTCCGGTTCTCGGCGTGGAAGGCGACCACCCGCGCGATCGGGTCGCCGTAGCCGGGCGCCCCGACCCCGATGACAACAGCGTTCTGGATCACGAGCGAGGCCGCCAACGTCATCGCGAGTGCAGCGACGACTCGCTCGGAACGCGCAACGGGAGCAGCCGGCGCAACGGCAGGATGTTCGTGGGCATGGGTCATGAGGTACTCCTCGGGAAGGGTCGGTCCCGCACGCACGGCGGGAAATCAGTTGGCGCAGTAGCGCGCCAAGGCAGAGGGACAGCGCCGACAGGCGCTCAGGGGGTGACGACCACCTTCCCCCGGGAGTGGCCGGACCCGACCAGGCGAAGGGCCTCGGCCGCCTCCTCGAGCGGGAAGGACGCGGCGACCACGGGCTTCACCTGACCACTGGCGAGCAACTCGGCCAGGGCGAGCAGGTCCGCGCGCTTGCCCAGCGACAGGAAGGGAGCCAACCGCTGCCGAGTCCCCACCGACAGGACCCGCGCCGCCACGATCCGGCCGATCGGCCCGAGCCAGCGGCCCCCGCGACCGCTGTTGGGGATGAGCGTGCCGGTCGGGGTCAGCGCCCGCCGCACCGCCGCCCGCGGCTGCGCCTCGACGTTGTCGAGGATGACGTCGTAGCGCTCGCCGGCGCGGGTGAAGTCCTCGACCGTGTAGTCGATGACGCGGTCGGCCCCGAGCGAGCGGACCAGCTCGAGGTTACCCGTGCTGCAGACGCCGGTCACTTCGGCGCCCATGGCCGTGGCGAGTTGGACCGCGAACGAGCCGACTCCGCCCGAGGCGCCCACGACCAGCACCGTGAGCCCCGCCCGGACCTTCGCGACGTCGCGCAACGCCTGCAGCGCGGTCATGCCCGACGTCGGGGTCGCCGCGGCGGCCGCCATCGACACGGTCGCGGGGATCGCTGCGAGGTTCGAGGCCGACACGCACACGAACTCCGCGAGCGCCCCCGCGCCGGCCCAGCCGAACACCTCGTCGCCGACTCGGAAGCCGGCGACGTCACGGCCCACTTCGGTCACGACTCCGGCACAATCCATCCCCCGTATGCCGCGTCGCGGCCGCCGCAGCCCGAAGGCCAGGCGCGCCACGTAGGGCTCACCGGTCATGACGAAGTAGTCGCCGGGGTGGACCGACGCTGCCTTGACCTGGACGAGGACCTCGCCGCGGCCGGGGCGCGGGCGGCATACCTCCGAGATGGTGACCACGGAGGGCGGGCCGTAGCGGTCGTGCACCGCGGCCCGCATCGTTGCTGCCGTGGCGTGTGTGCCGGCCACCGTTGACCGTTCGATCTCCACTGAAGTCTCCTCCCGTCCGAGCCCTGATCTCGTACGGCTCGTACAGCGTACGTCGTACGCCGTACTCTGCGCGTACGCTGTACGGTTGTCAAACCCGATCGGACGCAGGCGAGGAGGCCCCGTGGTCGCGAGGACGCCGCGTCAGGCGGCAAAGCCACCGCGCCAGGCTGCGAAGACCCGGCACCAGGCGGCGGGCGAACCGCTCGAATCCGCCAGTGAACCGCGCGAATCCGCCAGTGAACCGCGCCAGTCCGCCGCTGAGGCAGGCCTGAGCAGGCGGCGCGTCGTCGCCGAGGCGATCCGGCTCGCCGACCAATCGGGGGTCGACGGGCTGAGCATGCGCCGCCTGGCGGGCGTGCTCGGCGCGGGGGCGATGTCGCTCTACCACTACGTGGCGAACAAGGACGACCTGCTCGACGCCATGGTCGACGTCGTCTTCGAGGAGATCGAACTCCCACCCACCGACGTCGATTGGCAAGCCGCGATGCGGCGCCGGGCCGAGTCGGCCCGGTGGGTCCTCGCCCGGCACCCGTGGGCGCTCGGGCTCATGGAGTCGCGGACGTCGCCCGGGCCGGCGAACCTGCGCCACCACGAAGCGATCGCCGCCTGCCTGCGCCGGGCGGGCTTCTCGGTCGTCATGACGACGCACGCCAACTGGCTGCTGGACAGCTACGTCTACGGCTTCGTCCTGCAGGAGGCCAGCCTGGCGTTCGGCAGCGCCGAGGAACTCGCCGAGATGGTCGAGGACGTCTACCTGCCGCAACTGCCGCCTGCGGAGTTCCCCTACCTGCACGAGTCCGCCGCGGCGCTCGTCGAGGCCAACTACAACCCGGCGGACGAGTTCGGCTTCGGCCTCGACCTCGTCCTGGCCGCCCTCGAACCGCTGCGGTGCACTGGCTCCGGCTCCGGCTCCGGCACTGGCACTGGCTAGCGCGACCCGCTCGCCCCGCTCGCCGCTATCCGGCCGCGGCTTCGTCCGCCGGCTCGCTCACCGGCTCCAGGATCAGTTGCGTGACGACCGCCCCGAGCGCGAGGTCATCGACCGAGCCGAAGTGGTTGGCGCGCAGGTTGCCCGCCTTGTCGACGAGCAGCAGCGAGGGCGTGCCTTGCAGGGCCAGTCGGGACATCGTCGACGGCATACCGAGTCCGCGTGGCCGGTCGATGCCGACCGGGAAGGTGAGCCGGAACTCGTGGAGGAACGCCCGCAGCGACGCCGGTCCCATGGCCTCATGGTGCTCGAAGACCGTATGCAGCCCGAGGACGACGAGGTCGTCGGTCGGGAAGGTCGCGGCCAACTTGCGCATCTGCGGAAGCCCGGTGATGACACACCCGGGGCACAGCATCTGAAACGCCTCGATGGCGACCACTCGTCCACGCAGACCGGCCATCGTCGGGGCGGGCGGTGTGCCCACCCATTCGACGACATCGAGCTCACCGAACGGGCCGAGGTTGGGCTGCGCCTTCATGGACAGACTGTGCCGTGGCCGGACTCGTGGGGCAACCCTGGCTCCTCGTCGGGTATGCCGCCCCCCCGCCGGTAAGTCCTGGATTGTGTGTTTGGTCCACGACATGTCGTGGACCAAACACACAATCCAGGACTTGTGGACGCGCTAGGCGTCGATGTCGAGGGTGACGCAACAGCGTCCCGGCGCCGGATCGAGCCTGGCCCGACAGGTGGTCAGCTCCATCCCGTCGACCATGCCCGACACATAGGCGAGGTTCACCCCGCAGACGAACTCGGTGTGTTCCTGCGCGGCCGCATGGAACGGACAGTTGCGCAGCTCGATGAGCCCGTCGGCCGTCTTCGGCTCGTAGCCGCTGTCCGTCAGCGCCTCCCGCAGCCTCGCTTCCGGCGCGTCCTCCACCCCCAGCGCCTCCACCCCCAGCGCCTCCACCCCCGGCGTCTGCACTCCCGACGCTTCGCCCTCGCCATCGGACAGCAGCACCGGCCGCGGGTGCGGACCGCGGGGATGGCTCGCGCCGTGCTCATGACCCACGTCGTATGCCGTGCGCCTGGCCACCTCCGCCACCGGCTCGCCGGTGGACGTCGCGGTGACGATCGCCCCGGCCAGCAGCCGACTGAGCAGGCCGTAGTGCCGCGGCGGCAGCGCGACCGTGACCTCACGCGATGCCCGGCGATAGTGCTTGCTCGGGCGCCCCGAGCCCGGCCCGGTCCTCCCGGTCCGCTTGTGGAACTCCACGCTGAGCAGCCCCGCTTCGGCGAGGCGGTCCAGGTGGAACTTCGCCGTGTGCACCGGGATCCCGACCTGCTGCGCCGCCTCTTCACGGCTCACTGCCCGCTCGCTCGCCGCGACAAGGTCGTAGAGCTGTCGTCGCGTCTCCTCCGCGAGCAGGCCGACGCCCTGGATCTCGTCGAAGGACGTCGGTGGAGTACTCACGTTCCAAAGGATACAGATCTTGACGAAACAGCGCGCCGTGGGTTTCAATCGGAGAAACATCTCTCAGATAGAAGGCCACCGATGACCCTCGTGACCGAACGACCCCGCATCGCCGCACTCCTGGAACGCCGCGACCTCGACGCGGCGACCGATGCTGCGGCGGACTTCCTTCGTGCCCTCGGCGTCGACCCTGACGACCCGGCCCGCCCGGATCTGGCCTTGACCCCGAGGAGGCTGGCGACGGCATACGACGAGTTGCTGACCGCGCGCCCCTTCGACTTCACGTCCTTCGACAACGCGGAGGGCTACGACGAGCTCGTCCTCGTCCGCGACATCCCGGTGCGGTCGGTCTGCGAGCATCACCTCTTGCCGTTCGTCGGGCGCGCCCACGTCGGCTACCTCCCGGTCGGCCGGATTGTCGGGCTGTCCAAGCTGCCCCGGCTCGTGGAGCACTTCGCCCGCCGCCTGCAGACCCAGGAGCGCCTGACGATCCAGATCGCCGAGGCCCTGGAGTGGCAGCTCGCGCCGCGAGGCGTGGGCGTGGTCATCGAGGCGGCGCACAGTTGCATGTCCCTGCGCGGCGCGCTGGCCGGCGATGCCACGACCTCGACCTCCGCGTTCCGGGGCGCCCTGCGGGAAGACCCTCGATCGAGGGCGGAGTTCCTCGCCCTGACCCGGCGCGACCCCCGTTGACCCACCCCGGAAGGACTGACTCATGAGCATCGTCGTCATCGGTGCCGGACTCGCCGGCGCCACCGCGGTCACCGAACTACGCGCCCAGGGGTATGCCGGCCAGCTCACCCTCGTCGGCGCGGAACCCCACCTGCCCTACGAGCGGCCGCCCCTGTCCAAGGGCATCCTGCTGGGCACGGTCCAGCCGGACGAAGCCCACGTCCACCCCGAGCAGTGGTACCGCGACCACGCCGTCGACCTGCGCACCGGAACTGCGGTGAGCGCTATCGACCGGTCTGGGCACCGGATTCTCGTGGGGGAGGAGGCCATTCCCTACGACGCCCTCATCCTCGCCACCGGAGCCACCCCGCGACGCCTGTCCTGGGTCGACCAGATGGGTCCGGTGCACACCCTGCGCACCGTCGAGGACAGTCTCCGGCTCCGCGAGGTGCTGCGCCCGGGTGCCACGGTGCGGATCATCGGCGCAGGCTGGATCGGGCTTGAGGTTGCGGCAGCGGCCCGGGCGGCCGGTGCCGACGTGACGGTCTTCGAGGCCGCCGAACTGCCGCTGGTCCGGGTGCTCGGGCCGGAGGTCGCGCGGGTGTTCGCCGACCTCCACCGGGGACACGGCGTGGACCTGCGCCTGGGCGTGACGGTGACCGAACAGGACCTCGCCGGCAGCGACGCCGTCGTCGTCGGCATCGGCGCGACGCCGGCCACCGAGCTCGCCGAGGCTGCCGGGCTGACCGTGGACAACGGCATACTCGTCGACGCGCAGCTGCGCACCTGCGACCGTGACATCTCTGCGGTCGGGGATGTCGCCAACCACGACCATCCCGTCCTCGGTCGCCGGATCCGGGTCGAGCACTGGGACACCGCGATCGAGCAGGCCAAGGTGGCGGCTCGCAACGTGCTGGGGGCGGGGGAGGACTACGAGCGGTTGCCCTCCTTCTTCACCGACCAATACGACCTCGGTATGGAATACGTCGGCAGTGTCGGTCCGGACGGCTACGACCGGGTCGAGATCGAGAGCTCGACCGACGTCCTGTCGGGTGGGGCGTTCCGCGCCTTCTGGTTCAAGGGTGGCCGGGTCGTCGCGGCGATGCACGCCAACGATTGGGACGCCTCCGACCTCATCCGCGCCCGCGTCGGGACGCGCTAGCCCTCCCCGCTCCGGGGGGCTCCGGGTCAGGGTCGAACGCCGGTCAGCGCGGGCCAGCAGTGAGTGCGGCGAACTCGTCGAGCACCGGCCCGTAGCCGGGGTCGAGGGCGTCGAGCAGGGTGCGCGCGTGGCGGCCGAGCCGGCTCAGCTGCTTGGCACCCAGCGGGTCGACGACGAGCCGGCGCACCTCGGCGACATGTCCCGGTGCGATCTGCACCAGCGCGGCCGCCCCCGCGTCGGTGAGGGTCACATCGACGGCCCGGCCGGTGCCGGTCGGCACCCGACGCACCCATTCGCGTCGTTCGAGCCGGCCGATGGCGTGCGACAGGCGGGAGAGTGAGCCAGAGGTAAGCAGGGCGAGCCGACTCATCCCGATGGTGCGCCCGGGCGAGTCCGACAACCCGGCCAGGATGTTGTACTCGAACAGGTTGATCCCGGCACTGCGCTTGAGCTGCGCGTCGAGCGCGGCGGGCAGCACCTCGAGCATCATCGACAGGGCCATCCAGTCGTGCAGCTGCTCCGGGTCGAGCCACGCCGCAGCGGCGGCGCTGAGGGGCTTTCCCGACGGGTGCGAGGCCTGCGTCACGACAGTCGAGACTACCCGCGAAGCCGCCGCGACTTGAACGTTCGACTCGCCTGGGCTACCTTGACTTGAACATTCAACTCAAGGAGGATGCCGTGTCCGTCGTCCTGTGGTGCATCGCCGCCGTCCTTGCCCTGGCCTTCACCGCGGCTGGCGGGGTCAAGCTGTTCACCCCCCGGCCCGCGCTGGCCAAGCGGATGCCGTGGACGGTGCACGCGACCGACCTGCAGGTCAAGCTCCTGGGTTCGCTCGAGCTGGCCGGGGCCGCCGGGCTGATCCTGCCGGGGGCGCTGGGGATCGCTCCGGTGCTCGTCCCGCTGGCCGCGATCGGCCTGGCACTGACGATGGTCGGGGCGGTGGTGCTCCACCTACGCGAGGGCGAGGCGCCCGGCGCCGTCCCCGCGGTGGTGCTCCTCGTGCTCTGCCTCGTCGTCGCGTGGGGGCGGCTCGGGCCCTACCCGTTCTGAGCCGCGGTCAGGACGGCCATGAGCACCCGCTCGTCGGCCCTGCGCGCGGTCGCCCTGGCCAGGGCCGATGGGTAAGCGGTGACCAGCGGACACCTACGAGCGGACGCCTGTGACCTCATCCGCGCCCGCACCTGGGTCGGTCGCTTGATCGCGGGCCCTGTGCCGTGATGTCGTGACCTCGTCCCCACCGTCAGCCCGAAGGAGCCCCATGGCCACGTCAGCCGCCGACCAACCGGACGTGCTCGTCGCCGTGCGCCACATCGACGCACCGTCGGAGCGCGTCTTCGCCCTGCTCGCCGACCCGGCCCGGCACCACGAGACTGAGCCGGGTGAGTGGGTCCGCGAGTCGCTCGACACCGAGCCGACCCCGATCAGCGCCGTAGGACAGACCTTCGCGATCCGGATGCACCAGGAGTCCTTCGGCGGGGACTACACGATGGTCAACCGGGTGACCGACTTCGTCGCCGGGCGCACCATCGCCTGGGCGCCAGGGATGCTGGGCCGCTCGGGGCGCGTCGGCGAGGGCGGGCACATCTGGCGTTATGACCTCGAGCCCGACGGCTCGGGGACGCGGGTGACCCTCACCTACGACTGGCGCGACATGCCGCAGTCCGTCCGCGACTGGATGCCCAGCGGTATGCCGCCCTTCCGTCCCGAGTTTCTCGACGCCTCGCTCGCCGCACTCGACCGCGCCGTGACGCGTCCGCCTGGCTCGGGCACAATGCCGGCATGACGCTGCGGATCTCGCACACGACGATCAACGCGCTCGATGCCCACGCGCAGTCGGTGTGGTGGGCCGACCTGCTCGGTTATCGCGAGGATCCTGCGGATCCGAACCTGCCCGGCCACGAGGAGTGCATGATCTACTCCCCGGACGGCTCACATCTGATCCTCTTCATCGAGGTCCCTGACGCGAAGATCGTCCGCAACCGGATGCACTTCGACCTGTGCCCGACGGACCGTCGTCGTGACGAGGAGGTCGAGCGGGTTACCGGCCTGGGGGCGACCATCATCCAGGACTGTCGTCAGGACGACGGTCGAGGCTGGGTTGTGCTGGCCGATCCGGAAGGCAACGAGTTCTGCATCCTGCGCAGCGACGCCGAACGCCAAGCGGCCGGCGTCCCCGCCCAGGCCGAGCCCATCTAGGCCGGTTCCGCGAGCTCGCTCTGGCGCCGGACGCAGCGCTAGCGCGCAATGACCTGCACCCCACTGGGCAACTGCTCAGCGTTCCCCGCCGGGCGGTCCCCAGAAGACCACCCACGTCGTGAAGTCCTCGGTGAACTCCTCGAATCGGTGATCCTCCCCGGCCCGGACGAAGGCCACGGAACCGGGGCGAACGGCATACGAGATCTCGCCGATCCGCAGGCGCGCCGAGCCGGTGGCGACGACGTAGAGCTCGTCCTGGGCGTGCGGCGATTGCGGATCGCTGCCGACCGGCGCGTAGAGCTCGACGCTCAGCGTCCCGTGCCGCAGGGTCTCGACGAACCGCGGGTCGGTCCCGATCCGGGCCAGCGCGGCCTGGTGGTCGACCACCCGCGTGGCATAGGTATGCCGCCTCGGCCGCGGCACGAGCTCGCCGCCGCAGTTGGGGCAGCGCCCGGCGAGGTCGTGGTCGGCGCACTCGAGGCAAAAGGTGCACTCGAAGCTGCACACCCGTGCGCCCGGGCAGTCCGGGGGTAAGGCGGCACCGCAGCGCTCGCACTCCTCGCGCATCTCCACGTCCGGCCTCCTCGCTCGTCGTTCGTCGGGTACTACGACCATTGTCCAGGCTGACGGGACGCTCCTCGCGCCCTAGCGTGCGTATCGGGCCTTCGGTTCCGCCACGACCTCGCTCTCCCCGTCACTGCTTCCCAGCACGGAGGTTGACATGGAACGTCACCGGGTGATCCGCCCACTCATCGCCCTGGTTGCCGCCATCGGCGCACTCGTCGGGACGACTCAACCGGCGGCCGCCTTCGGGAGCATGGACGTGACGAAGGCGGTCATCTCGACCAGTTCGACGACGGGCCTCGCGCCGTTGGTCGTCGCCTTCGACGGGACTCAGTCCTATTGCGTCGAGTCGTGCTCCCTCACCGGCTACTCGTGGAGCTTCGGCGACGGGACCACCGCCACCGGTGCGACAGCCAGTCACAGCTACGGGCGCGGCGGGTCCTACACGGCCTCGCTCACGGTGACGGCGAGCAACGCGACCAGCCACACGGCATACGTCATCATCAACGTCTCTGACTTCACGCGGGCGATCATCGCAGCGTCTCCGACGGTCGCTCAGATCCCCTTCGCCGCGACCTTCGACGGGTCCGGCTCGACCGTCGGTTGGCACACGTCGATCGTGTCCCACCAGTGGACGTTCGGGGACGGGACGACGGCGACCGGCCCGGTCGTGTCGCACACCTACACGACGCCGGGGATCCGCCAGGTCGTCCTCACGGTCGTCGACGGCACCGGCTACGCCCAATCCAACGGGGTCTACGTCTTTGCCCAGGACGCGCTCGCGGCGGCCGTCAACCTCTCCGCATCCTCGCCGACGAAGGGCTCGGTCACCCTCTCCTGGACCAACCGGACCCAACTGCTGGAACGCAATCACGTGGAACGGTGCACCGGCGCGTCATGCACGACGTTCACGACGATCTCCGGGGCCTTCGGGTCGGACACCCGGTTCAGCGAATCCGGCCT
The DNA here is from genome assembly GCA_964573925.1 of uncultured Intrasporangiaceae bacterium. Classification (GTDB taxonomy): domain Bacteria; phylum Actinomycetota; class Actinomycetes; order Actinomycetales; family Dermatophilaceae; genus Phosphoribacter. The sequence continues at coordinate 8,737 of CAZNLX010000006.1, read as the reverse complement.
CAAGTCGGGCAGCACGCTCACCTATCGCATCCGCTCGGTCGACTACCTCGGCCGGACCGTGGTCAGCGCTCCGGTCAAGGTGAAGGTCCGCTGAGCGTTCGCGGACACCCGATGGAGCGATCGATCCGCACGATTCCGCGACCGTCCAGGTCATCCCTGAGCTGACCGCGGCTGCCGGGTCCAGGCGGCATACCTAGACTGGGCACCATGTCACAGGACGGGGTCGGTCACAGGACCGGACTGGCCCTGGCCCGCGCCTTCTGGGCGGACGTCGTCGGCCCGCTGCTGGACCGCGCGGCGCCGTCCGTGCCCCGCGCGGTGGCTCGGCTCGGATCCGGTTCGGACGTCCTGGGCTTGGACGACGAGATGTCCCGCGACCACGATTGGGGTCTGCGACTGCAGGTCATGGTGCCCGCCGACCACCAGGCACGCGTGCTCGCCGCGCTGGAGGAGCACCTCCCGCAGACGTATGCCGGTCTGCCGACTCGCCTGACCTTCACCGGACAGTCGGCGGCCGTGCTGACCGTCGACGTCTTGAGTGTCGAGGACCTCATCGATTCACGCCTGGGTTTTGACCCGAGGGCGGCAGCCTCGGCCGCGGATTGGCTGTCGCTCACCGGTCAGGCCGTCCTCGAGGTGACCGCCGGTGAGGTCTTCGAGGACGGGGACGGCCAGCTGACGGCCCTCCGTGAAGCCCTCGCCTGGTACCCCGACGACATCTGGCACTACGTCGTCGAGTGTGCCTGGCAACGCCTCGACCAAGAGCTCCCGTTGATGCAGCGAGCCGGGCACCGAGGTGATGACCTCGGCTCCCGGGTCATCGCCGCCCGACTGGTCGACGTCGCCGTTCACCTGGGATTCCTCCTGTGCCGACGTTGGGCGCCCTACTCCAAGTGGCGCGGGACCCTCTTTCGCGACCTGCCGCTTCCGGCCCGGACCACCACGGACCTTGCCGAGGTGCTCAGGGCCGGTGATTGGCGAGCGCGCGGCGAGCATCTGGCCTCGGCGCTCGAGGCGCTGGCCGGCCAGCAACGGGACGTCGGTTTGCCGGCCTCGTTCCCCGCCTGCATCCCGTTCTGGGATCGCCCCTACCTCCAGGTCAATCCGGAGCTCCTCGACATCCGCGGCAGGGTTCGGCGTGGGTCGCAGGACGAGGACCCTGGGCCCGGCACGGCCGGTGCCGACGCTCTCCCGGCGGGCCTGGGCAGCATCGAACAACGAACGGACAACGTCGATCTGCTCGTCGTCACCGCACGACGTCGCGCCGCCGTCGGCTGTCCGAGCTGAGCGATCGGACCGAGCCGTGAACTGTCGGGGCTGACCTCGACCGCCGCCCGGCCGGACTGCCCGAACCGTCGTCACCGGGCGATCCGGACCACCCTCACCGAGCCATTGCGGACGTTCTCGGTGAGGTCCACATCGCGGTGACCGCCGCCGCGCAGCACGGCCAGCAGAACCCGGATGGTGTCCCCGTGGCTCACCACGGCGACGTGCTCGTGACCGGTGCCGAGGGCGTGGGGGAGCCAGCGGCATACCCGGTCGTAGACGTCTGCCACGCTCTCCCCACCGGGCCACCGCACCTCGGTGGGATGAACTCCCGGCGGTGCCGGCGCCGGGCCGAGCTCGCTGATGAGCCGCCCCTGGCGCTCGCCGAGGTGCTGCTCGCGCAGGGCCTCGTCCTGCCGGACCGGGACGTGCAGGCGAGCGGCGATGACCTGGGCCGACTGCCTGGCCCGGACGAGGTCGCTGCTCCACACGCAGACGGTGGCGCCGGCGACGGCCCTGGCGATGTCCTCGGCTGCCTGCGCTGCCTGGGCTCGACCGAGCGCGGTGAGCTCAGGGTCGGGCAACTGTCCCTGCAGGCGGCCCTCCGCATTCCAGGTGGACTGCCCGTGACGCACGACGTGGAGCGTCAGACGTGTCCGAGCTGACATGAGCGTCACCCTACGTGGGCGGTCGGCAGCCCCCGAGGTGCGTTAGAGTGCCAAGCGCGTGCAGAGACGAAGCCGGTGAGATACCGGCGCTGTCCCGCAACGGTGATGCCCCCCGACGATTCGGGTGGGATGAGTCCGGTCGAACTCTGCGCGTGTTGATGACCACGACGCCCTCGAGGATCAGGGCAGGTTCGGAAGGCAGCAGTTCTGCCGGTCGAGCACTCTCCTCCTCGACCGATAGGAGAACTTGTATGCCCGCCTCTCATCCGACTCATTCCTGCGGCGGTCGCTGCCGCCGCCCTCCTGGCCGCCTGCACGTCGACCGGTTCCACCGGCTCCAGCGCATCGGGCACGCCATCGCGCAGCGCAGCACCGAGCGCCTCGCGCTCCCAATGCCGGGCCGGTGGAAGCGGCCTGGGCGGCGGGTCTGGGCATCCGGTTGGGTGGGACCAACCACTACGACGGCTACGTCGAGGATGGCGGCCGGCTGGGTGACGGCCCGGACGCCTCCGTTGCGGACATTCCCCGGGCCACCCGGCTGCTGCGGCGACTGGGTGAGACCGCGACGGTCCTGCTCATCGTCAGGGCCTCCCTCGGGTATGCCGCCGCAGCGCGAAGCCGACGATGGCGCCCACGGCGACCATCGTCAGGACGCTCTTGACGAGCGAGGCGAGCTGCACGGCATACAGGGTCCAAGTGGGGGTCGCGCCGGAGATGAGGATCCACGCGCCCGCATTCTCGACGTAGTCCGCGGCGGCGGCCATGACGGGCAGCGCGACGATCCACCGTGCGCGCGGCCATGGCCGGGTGAGCCAGCCGAGCACGCTGGCGAGAACGGCCGCCAGGAGCAGCGGGTAGACCAGGTCCACGAGTTGCAGATGCTGGTATGCCGCCACCCCACCGCGGGCTCGACAGCCCTCGATGAACGCTCTGGTCTCCTCGGGTGACGGAGCGAAGCGGGCGTCCGGGGCGGGCGCGCCACAGTCGGCGGCGACCGCGCTCAGTGACCCCCAGCCGCTCGTCGTGAACAGCCAATCGGCGACCGCGAGATAGCCGACGAGCAGCGCCGCGAACCAGCGACCGGTGAGGGTCCCGGACATACTGCGAGATCGCACCATGTCGGAGATGGTACGATATCGCAGTATCCTCGCGGTGTGGAGAATGCCCAGCCGACCAATGTCCTCTTCGACGCGTGGCTGGCCGCGCGGCATACCTCACGGCTCATGGACGAGACCCTGCGGGGCAGCGGCCTCACCGGAGACGACTTCGCCGTCTACTCGATCCTTGGGCGCGGGGCCCTCAGCCCAGGGGTGCTGGCCGCGTGGCTCGCCGCCCCGCTGACCACCGTGTCGAGCTACGTCAAGCGATTCGAAGCGCGCGGGCACGTCGAGCGGGTCCCCGACCCCACGGACGGCCGCTCCTACCGGATCTGCCTCACCCCGTCCGGCCGGGCGGCGCACCGCGCGGCAGCCGAGGCATTCCTGCCCGCGCTGGATGAGGTCACCACCGGCTTGGGCCGGCACGAACGCAGTGTCCGGACCGGTCTGGCGCGGCTGACGGCGGCGGTGGACGCCTGCCGCCCTGCGATGGCACCGGCCGAGGGTCCCCCCGGCTCCGTGGGGCCTTGACGTGGGACCTATGATCCAGATCACAACTAGCGGCGTGGCTGGTCGGACCACTTGGGGACGCTCGAAGCATCACGCCTCGAGTCCGACGGAGGAAGCATGGCGCACGCTGCACAGCCCCACCTCAAACGCACCCTCGGCACCTTCGCCATCGTGGGCCTGGGCTTGGGCTATATGACGCCGACGGTCATCTTCGACACTTTCGGCATCGTGTCCGAGGAGACCAATCACGTCGTCCCGCCGGCCTACCTCATGGCCATGGTCGCCATGGCGTTCACGGCCGTCAGCTACGGGCGGATGGTGCGCGTCTACCCGTCGGCGGGATCGGCATACACCTATGCCTCGGAGACCATCCATCCCAACGTGGGCTTCGTCATCGGGTGGTCCTCACTGCTCGACTACCTGCTGCTGCCCCTGGTCAACGCCCTCATCCTGCGCAGTTACATGGAGGCGTTCTTCCCCGATGTCACCCCCGCCCTCTGGGTCTTCGTCGTCGTCGCCGCGGTGACCTCGATGGTGTTGTTCAGCATGAGCAACACCTCTCGGCTCAACGGCATCCTCGTCATCTTCTCGATCGTCCTCATCGTCGTCTTCGTCTACCTCGCCTGGCAGGCCCTCAACGGCGGCGCCGGCAACGGCACCCCCTTCTCGACGAAACCGTTGTGGCACGAGGGGACCACTCTGGGCCCGGTCATCACCGGTGCGACGATCGTCTGCTTCTCGTTCATCGGCTTCGACGCGATCACGATGTACACCGAGGAAGCCAAGGACGAGGGCACGGTGCCCAAGGCGATCATGATCACCCTGCTCATCGGCGGCCTGGTGTTCCTGCTGGCCGGCTGGTTCGCCCAGTCGGTCTTCCCCGACACGAGCCAGTTCTCCGACGATGCCCTCGAGAACAGCGCCTTGCCGGAGATGGCCGAACTCATCGGTGGCACCGTCTTCAAGGCATTCCTCACGGCCGCCGCCTTCGCCGCAACGTTGGCCTCGGGCCTGGCCTCGCACGCCTCGGTGTCCCGAATGCTCTACGTCATGGGTCGCAACGGCCGTGGTCCGATCTCGCGGACCTTCTCCTTCGTCCACCCCCGCTACCAAACGCCGGCGCTGGCCGTCGTCTTCGTCGGGCTAGTCTCCCTGTTGGCGATCCCGCTCAACCTCGACTTCGTCGCGGCGCTCATCAACTTCGGCGCGCTCATCGCGTTCACCTTCGTCAACATCACCGTCATCGTCTACTTCGCCTGGCGCAAGCGGCTCATGCGCACGCCGAAGGAGATCTTCACGAACATCGTCCTGCCGCTGATCGGAGTCATGGCGACCCTCATCCTCTGGGTCAACCTCTCGCCCGAGTCGTTCACCTACGGCGCGCTGTGGCTGGGGGTCGGCATCGTCGTCATGCTCGCGCTCACCCGGTTCTGGACCAAGCCGCTGCGCATCACCATGGAAGAGGAGCAGCTACCCACCCTCGACGAGATCCGCTGACGAGGCCGCTCCCTCCTGCGGGAGGTGAGCGGACGGCATACGGTTGCCTGGTCGGGACCCGAGGAGAGCTCCGCAGTGGCGAGAGTTCCCCGTCGGCCCGACCGGGCGTCAGCCGACGGGGACGTCCCGGAGCGTCCCTTCGAGGCAGGGGGTTGGACCGTGATGAACGAAGCCGAAGCTCGTCTGCTCGTCCTTGCCGTCGAGGCGCAAGCCGGGCGGCCGCAGCGAGAGTGGCGCGCCACTGTGGTGGGGGCGCTGGGCTGGGTTTTCGCCTCCGTCGGCGTCCGATCCAACCAGGCGTACGCCGTCACGCCCTCCGGTCGTATCGGCTCGTTCATGATCTCGACGACTCCCCGTGACGTGGCGCTGGCTCGCCTGGCCGGCCTTCCCGATTCGCCATCGACTCGACTCGGTGACGGGGTCGATGCCGGGACCGCCGGGGGCGCGCAAGACCTGATCACGGTCGTTCGGCTGAGCGGCTGACCCGACCTCTGAGCGGCCGGTCGGTCCGCGCCCTGCCGCTAGGGTGGCCCGCGTGCTGCGGGTGGCGACGGTCAACGTCAACGGGATCCGGGCCGCCGACCGTCGCGGTTTCGGGACGTGGCTGGCGGCGCGCGACCCCGACATCGTGGCGCTTCAGGAGGTTCGTTGTCCGGTCGCGGCGCTGCCGGACGGGGCCTTCGGGGGCTACCACGCGGCATACGATCCGGGGCGGTTCGCCGGTCGCAACGGGGTCGCCATCCTCACCCGTATGCCGCCCGCGGCCGTCCGCGCGTGGGATGTCAGCGTGCAGGTCGGGCGGCCGATGCGCTCCGGTGCCGGGCCTGACCCGAGCGTCGAGGAACCACTCGGGCCGGGCGATGCGACCGACGCGGACGGCGGGCCGGGCGATGCGGACGGCGGGCCGCGGGCGGCATACACGTGGGAACCCCGGACGGTCGAGCGGGACCGGGCGATGCCACGGGAACTGCGTCGGTTCGCCGACCACGGGCGATATCTCGAGGTCGATCTGGCCGATCTCCCGCTCACGGTCGCCTCGCTCTATCTGCCCAAGGGCGGCTTGCCCGCGCATCTGCAGCGACCCGGCAGCACCCGTGAGCCGCCGGACGGTGGGCACAGGTTCGACCGGAAGGTGGCCTTCCTGCGTGGCTTCGCCCGTGAGGTGACGGCTGCGCGCCGGGCGGCTCGGGGCCGGGGCCGGGACTACCTGCTCATGGGCGACTTCAACATCGCGCACGGCCCCCTCGACGTCGCCAACTGGCGACGCCAAGTGCGGGTGGAGGGCTTCCTGCCCGAGGAACGTGCCTGGATGGACGAGATTGTCGGGCCGCGCCGCCTCGTCGATGTCGTCCGATCCGTGAATCCTCATGTGCAGGGCCCCTATTCGTGGTGGAGCTGGCTGCCGGGCTGCTTCGACCGGGACACCGGCTGGCGAATCGATCTGCACCTGGCGACGGCGCCACTGGCCCGGTCGGCCCTGGCAGCCGGCACCGACCGCGCCCTCGACGCGGACTCCCGGATGAGCGATCACGCCCCGGTCGTCGTCGACTACGACGTGCAGCGCTGGCTGAGCGACCGAGCCAGCCGTGGGGAGGGTTGACCACGTCAGGGCGTGGTCAACCCTCCCCACGAGCGGCGGAGCAGGCCGGCTGGGCGCCCGGCGGCGTTCATGGAACCTCAGCCGCCCCACAGGGGTCGAAGTGCTGAGATCGACCATGGAAGATCCGGGGGAGGCTGGCCGACCCCACGGGCGACCCAGACCGGAGGGGACGGCGCATGATGGCATTCGAGAGACGACGAGGGCGGCCCGCCGATGGCCGTCCGGCTCCTCGGGCGCGCTGGCAGCGACGCGCAACGTATGCCGCGCTCGGACTCTTGCTCGGTCTGGCCGGCTGCACCTCGGGCCCCACAACCGGCGGTGTCGGGGGCTCACCCAGCGCCGGAGGTGGCCAGGCGGCCGGCAACGTCGTTGCGGATCCCCTGGCCAAGGTCGGTAGTTGGTCGATGGCGGTGAGCCGGGACGAATCACGGATTGCCGCCCCGTGCCTGAAGCATGTGTGCCTGTGGGATACCGCGAGCGGGCGGCTCGTGGGAAGTGTCCCTGGTGCCGGCGTCGTGGCCTTGAGCCCGGACGGGGCGCAGCTGGCGACGCAAGGGGTGTCCAACGGCACGACGGGTGCGCTCTCCGTGCGGGTCGTCTCCGTGCCGGGCGGCGCTGTCATCGCGGAACTGGCCGGGCACACCTTCCCCAAGACCACCGATGGGCTGCTCGGCCTGACGGCGGCGGCATACAGCCCTGACGGGACGGTGCTCGCGACGGCGGCGCACGACGGCACCGTCCGGTTGTGGTCGACCTCGACGTGGGCGGCGCTGCGGGTCCTGGAGCCTGGGGGCAGTCGGCCGACCGCGGTGGCGTTCAGCCCGGACGGGTCGCGGCTGGCGGTCGCGAGCAGTGACGCGCCGGCGAGCATCTGGGCCGTTGCCACAGGAGCCAGGCAAGCCACCCTGACCAGTGCCTCGCGACAGGGCTACGGCATCACCTTCACCTCGGACGGTCTCAAGGTCGCGACCGGCGTCACCGACCCCGATCAGGCCGCGCGGGTCATCGACATCGCGACGGGCTCGGTGACCGCAGCCTTCCCAGGTTCGGTCACGGCGCATGGCTTCGCGGCGAGCAGTGCGGGGGACCTCATTGCCTTCTCCGACACGGCGAGCCGGGCGGTCATCGTCTGGCCGCTGTCCGGCAGCGCGCCTCGCCGGCTAGTCGGACACACCGACGCGCCGCACGCTGTGGCGTTCTCGCCGGACGGGACGTCGCTCTACTCGGCCAGTTCGCACGACGGCATCCTCCGCTGGGATCCGGTGACGGGCGCCCTCGTGGCCCGCTTCGAACTGCCGATCTGACGCAGAACGTCGGCTCGTGGGGAGGGTTGACCCCATCAGGGTGTGGTCAACCCTCCCCACGAGCCGGCGGAGCAGCCCGGCGGTGCTCACCCGGCTGCCGGATGGGCAGCCGTCCACGCGGCATACCCGCCGAGGATGTCCGAGACGTCCGCGAGCCCTCGCGCGCGCAACAGGCTGGCGGCCACGCTGGAGCGCCAGGCGCCGGCGCAGTAGAGCAGCACCGGACGGTCGGCATCGAGCTCGCCGAAGCGGCGCGGCAGCTCGGGCAGCGGGATGAGCTGGGCGCCGGGGATGACGCCGCCGGCGGTCTCGCCCGGGTTGCGGATGTCGACGACCTGCACGTCACCGGTCGCGAGCGCGGCATCGGCCTGCGCCACGGTGAGCCGGCTGGCGTGCTCGACCTGGTCGGCATGCCGCACGAGGTAGCCCTCGGGATCGGGAATGAACCCCACCGCGCGGTCGAATCCGATCCGCGCCAGCCGCATCGCGACCTCTTGCTCCTGGCCCTGGGGTGCCATGACGACCAGACGTTGTTCCGGGCGCAGCACCATGCCGACGGTCTCGGAGAGCCGCCCGTCGGCCGGCACGCTGATCGCTCCGCGGAGATGCCCTGCCGTGAAGGCCATCGCGTCGCGTGCGTCGTGGACGATCGCCCCGCCGGCCAAGGCGTCCGCGACGGCCGCATCGTCCAGGGCGGGAATCTCGGTGTCGAGGTCGCGGACCTCGCGGGTCTGCTTGTTGAGGGTCGCGTTGAAGAGGAAGTATGCCGGTGCGCTCGGCTGCCCCTCGGTGACC
>CAZNLX010000005.1:0-21462 GCA_964573925.1 uncultured Intrasporangiaceae bacterium | reverse complement strand
GCTCAAGTTCGTCAAGGTGGGCGACCGGTCCTATACCGTCATCGACCCTGCCGACGCCGCCCGCCCGGCCGTGTCGGGTGCCTCGGTCGCGGCCCCGGAGGCCAACGCCGACGTTCCCTGGTACGGCCAGGTGTGGCAGTCCGTCCAGCTCGCCGACCGGCCCACCGCAGGTCTGCAGGAGGCACCCGCGCCGCCACCGGCCACCGCGCCAGCTGCCACACCGACCCCGACGAGCCCGTGAGCGCCGACACCGAAGCAGTCACCGAGGCCGACTTGGCTGCCGTGGCCGCACAGCTCGGCCGGGAGCCTCGGGGGGTCTGCGGAATCGCCCATCGCTGCCCGTGCGGCACCCCGGACGTCGTCCGCACCGCCGCACGGCTGCCCGACGGCACCCCCTTCCCGACGACCTACTACGCCACCTGCCCTCGACTCACCGCCGCCGTGAGCACTCTGGAAACCCAGGGCGTCATGCGCCACATGCAGGCCCGGTTGGCCACCGACCCAGACCTGGCCGTGGCCTACCGGCGGGCGCACGCGGCATACCTGGCCGACCGGGCCGCCCTCGGTCCGGCGGTTCCGGAGATCGAGGGGATCTCGGCCGGCGGAATGCCCGACCGGGTGAAGTGCCTGCACGTTCTCATCGCTCACGCCCTGGCCGTCGGGCCCGGGGTGAACCCCTTCGGCGACGAAGCCCTGGCGGCGCTGGGGCCGTGGTGGGAGGCCGCACCGTGCTCCGTGGACGTCTCCACCCAGCACGCGAACTCGGCCCCGCTGATGGGATAATCGGTCTCATGGAGCCCACCGCAGACAACGGCGACCGTTCGCCGGGCCGAGTGGTCCGCGTCGGGGCGATCGACTGCGGCACCAACTCGCTTCGCCTGCTCATTGCCGACATCGACGTGGAGTCGGGGCAGGTGACCGATCTTTGCCGGCGGATGGAGATCGTCCGGCTGGGCCACGGGGTGGATCAGACCGGAGAGCTGGCCCCGGCCGCGCTCGCACGCACCCTGGCCATGTCCCGCGAATACGCCGACATCTGCCGAGAGTATGCCACCGAGAAGGTCCGCTTCGTGGCCACCTCGGCCTCGCGCGACGCTGGCAACGCCGGCGACTTCATGGCCGGGGTCCGGGAGGCCTTCGGCGACCTCGACGTCGCCCCCGAGGTGGTCAGCGGCGCCGAGGAAGCCCGGCTGTCCTTCATCGGTGCGACCGGCAACCTCGGCGGGTCGGGACTCAAGGGCCCCTACCTCGTCATCGACATCGGTGGCGGTTCCACCGAGTTCGTCCGGGGCACCCGTCAGGTGGAGGCGTCCAAGTCGGTCGACATCGGCTGCGTCCGGATGACCGAGCGTCATCTGCACAGCGACCCGCCGACCCAGGAACAGATCGCGGCGGCCACGGCGGACATCGACGCCGGCATCGATCGGGCCATCCAGACGGTCGACCTGCAGCACGTCAAGACCCTCGTTGGGCTCGCCGGGAGCATCACGACGATCTCGGCCCATATCCTCCGCCTGACCCAATACGATCCCGCGGCGATCCACCTCTCGCGGGCCACGCCGGCCGCGATCCAGACCGCCTGCGCCGACCTGCTGTCCATGACACACGCCGAACGGGCCGCCCTGGGCTTCATGCACCCCGGCCGGGTCGACGTCATCGGGGCCGGTGCCCTGGTCTGGTCCCGGATCGTCGCCCGGGTGGTGCGGCACACCGGGCTGGGCAACGACCTGCCGGTCATCACCTCCGAGCACGACATCCTCGACGGCATCGCGCTGTCGATCGTCGGGCGCTGAGTCCGGCTCGCCCGGATGGGTCTCGACACCGAGAACCTGCCCCATCCGGTCACCGGTCGGCCGTTCCGTTCGCCGACGCCCGCTGGCACGGGGTGGCCCGGGGACCCGGCGACGCGGCATACACCCCGGGCGGGCGACCCGCAGGAGGTGGCGCGCCTAGCCAGCTCGGCGACCGACCTCGCCGCCCTCGACGCGCGGATCTCGGTATGCCGCGCCTGCCCGCGGCTGGTCGGCTGGCGCGAGCAGGTGGCCGAGGAGAAGCGCGCGGCCTACGCGGATCAGCCCTACTGGGGGCGGCCGGCGCCCGGATTCGGCGATGTCCGGCCCGCCCTGCTCGTCGTCGGGCTGGCACCCGCGGCGCACGGGGCCAATCGGACCGGCCGAGTCTTCACCGGGGATCGCAGCGGCGATTGGTTGTATGCCGCCCTGCACCGCGCGGGTCGCGCCGATCAGGCGACGAGCACCCACGCGGGAGACGGGATGTCCCTGCGGGGCGTTCGGATCATCGCGGCGGTGCGCTGCGCACCCCCGGCGAACCGGCCCACGACGGGTGAACAGGCCACCTGTGCGCCCTGGTTGGACCAGGACCTTGCCCTGACCGCCCCCTCGCTCACCGCGGTCCTGGCCCTTGGCGGCCTGGCCTGGGACGCCACCCTCGGGGCAGCCCGTCGGCTCGGCTGGACCGTTCCTCGACCCAAGCCCCGCTTCGCGCACGCGGCCGTGGCGGGCCTCGGCCTGCCCGACGGGCGCATCGTCCGGTTGGTCGGCAGCTACCACGTGAGCCAACAGAACACCTTCACCGGCCGGCTCACCGAACCGATGCTGGACGCGGCGCTCGCCCTCGCAGCGGGGCCCGCTACGGTAGCCGGGTGACCTCCCGCCCCACGCCCGTGCTCGCCGTGACCGTCCTCGGGGACGACCGGCCCGGCATCGTCGCCGATGTCACCGCCGCCCTTGCCGGCCTCGGAGCCAACCTCGAGGACTCGACGATGACGCTCTTGCGCGGCCATTTCGCGATGGTCGTGCTCGTGCGGACCACTGCGCCGGTCGCCGATGTCGAGTCGGCGCTGGCCTCGGTGGGCGCGGACGGATCGCTCACCGTCGACGTCCGGGAACTGCGTGAACCACGGGCTGCCGCGGCCCCCGGCGCCGCGTGGACCTTGCGGGTGCACGGCGCCGACCGGCCCGGGATCGTCGCGAGCATCACCGAGGTCTTGGCCGCCCACGGCGGCAATATCGTCGACCTGGGCACTCGGCTCGGATCGGCCCTCTACGTGCTGGTGGCCGAGGTGGCGCTGCCGACCACCGCCGAAGGCGCCGCGGTGCTGGCCGACCTTCGGGCGGCGGCCAGCGCAGTCGGCGTCACGGTGGCCTTCGAGCCGGTGGACGACGAGGTGCTGTGAACTCGTTCGTCATGCCCTCGCTCCCCGAGGGCCGGGTCCTCGATGTCGTCCGGGCGCCGGCTCCGGTGCTGGCCACCCCCGGGTCTGATGTCGACCCGACGGCCGCCGACGTCGTTCAGCTCGCGGCTGATCTCCTGGCCACTCAGGCCGTGTCGCCCGGGTGCGTGGGGTTGGCGGCCCAGCAGGTCGGGGTTGCCTGGCGGATGTTCTCGGCCGACGTCACGGGTCACCCGAAGACCCGAACCTGCCACGGCGAGTTCGTGCTGTGCAATGCCGTCGTCGAGTCGGCCACCCGCAAGGAGAAGGGCCGCGAGGGGTGCATGTCGGTTCCCGATTTCACCGGGGACGTGGCCCGGGCCCGGCGCTTGGTCGTCCGGGGACAGCTCCCGGTGACCGGCGAGTGGGTGACCATCGAGACCGACGCCTTCGAGGCGGTCTGCCTGCAGCACGAGATCGACCACACCGACGGGATGGTCTTCCTCGACCGGGTCGCGGGCCCCGCCGCGGTGCACCCGCGGCGCACCTACCTCTGAGCGCTCGGTTGGTTCCCGGCGCCGGGAGAGCTCGTGGCGGGTGCTTGCTGTGTACGGCAGCCGTGCGAGGGTTCTGCCGTGCCGCGGCTGTGGAGCGGGTGCTGCCGTGCCGCGGCTGTGGAGCGGGTGCTGCGGAGCGGTGTCGGCTTTGTGCGGCCTACCGGAGCCGCGCGTGGCCCCCGGGGCGGGCGGCATACCGGCCGCGCGTCGGTGACCCCTCGTAGAGTTGGGGTGCCCTCGTAGCCCAATCGGCAGAGGCGGGCGACTTAAAATCGCCACAGTGCGAGTTCGAGTCTCGTCGGGGGCACCGACCGCCCCGGCGCAACCGTGACCGACCGGTGACCGCGCGCCCGGTGGGAACAAGCCGGGCGCGCCGTACGCTGTAGCGACCAGACGGACCCGCAGGGCCCGACCACCATGGAGGACAGATGGCCGGCAACAACCCGGTGTTCAGCAGGATCGAGAAGCAGCTCCAGGACCAGCGGTATGCCGGTTTCGGCCAGCCGCGGGACGCCCAGCAGGGCTACCAGCAGCCGGGCTACCCGCAGGGTTACCAGCAGGGTTACCAGCAGCAGCCGGGCTACTACCCGCCCACCCCGATGAGCCCCGAACAACTCGACGCGATGTACCAGCGCCCGAGCGCGGGCCCGCTGGACACCGGCCGGGTCACCTTCGACGACGTCATCATGAAGACGCTCACGCTCTTCGCGCTGGTCGTCGGTGCAGCCGGGGTGTCCTGGGTGCTCACCGCGACCGCCCCGCGCCTCACCTTGCCGATCTGGATGATCGGCATGTTCGGTGGGCTCGTCATCGGCCTGATCATCAGCTTCAAGAAGAAGATCTCGGTCCCGCTCATCCTCATCTACTCGCTGCTCGAAGGCGCCTTCCTCGGGGCGTTCAGCCGGTACATCGAGTCGGTCCCGAGCTACCGAGGCATCGTGCCGACCGCCGTCATCGCGACGCTGTGCACCTTTGCCGGCATGTTCGTCGGCTACAAGGTCGGCATCATCAAGGTGACTTCGAAGTCACGCCGGATCTTCGGCATGGCGGTCATGGGCTACGCCCTGTTCAGCCTGGCCAACCTCGTGGCGTTGATGTTCGGCTGGACGCAGGGCTGGGGCTTTGGCGGCAGTGGGATGATCGGCATCGGCATCTCGATCCTCGGTGTCGGCCTGGCCTCCTACTCGCTGGCCGTCGATTTCGACGCGGTCGAGCAGGGGGTGCGGATGGGGGCTCCGGAGAAGTACTCCTGGCTGTTCGCCCACGGCATCATCGTCAGCCTCGTCTGGCTCTACATCGAGATCGTCCGGCTGCTCGCGCGCCTTCGCGACTGATCGGATGACTTCGGTCCCGGACGCGGTCCGGGTCGAGCTCGAGCGCCTGGCCGAGCGGTGGCGTCAGCTGCCGCTCGACCGGGCGCTCGCCGCTTTCCCGGCCGCGCATGCCTTCGCCCAGTCCCTCGCCGACGAAGCCGCCCGCACCCTGGGTATGCCGTCCGCGCACCTTCCCGACCTCGGCCCGGCCGTCGTCCTCGACCAGGTGCGGGTGCTCGTTCACGACCTCGTCCAGGCCGGGCCCCCCGGGGGAGCTGCCGACCTTTCCGAGCGACTCGCCGTCCTGCGCCGCCGCTTGGCCTGACCCTCGGCGTCGAACGGCACCCCCCCACCACGCAAGAGATCCTGGACTTTGTGGTTGGTCCACGACATGTCGTGGACCAACCACAAAGTCCAGGATCTCTTCCCGGGGAGGCCGGGGCGGGACGGACTAGGAGAGGCGCTCGTAGATGATCGCCATGCCCTGACCGCCGCCGACGCACATCGTCTCGAGGCCCAAGGTGCCATCGCGCTCAGCCAGACCGTGCAGCAGGGTCGTCGTGATCCGGGCGCCGGTCGAACCGAACGGGTGGCCCAGAGCGATGGCCCCGCCATGAACGTTGAGCTTGTCGAAGTCCATGCCGAGGTCGTCGGCCGAGGCGAGCACCTGGACGGCGAAGGCCTCGTTGATCTCGTAGAGGTCGATGTCCGAGATCGACATGCCCGCGAGCTTGAGCGCCTTGCGCGAGGCTTCGACCGGGCCGAGGCCCATGATCTCGGGGGACAGACCGGTCGCGGCGGTCGCGACGACTCGGGCCAGCGGGGTGAGGCCGAGCTCCTTGGCCTTGCGGTCGCTCATGACGACCACCGCGGCGGCGCCGTCGTTGAGCGGGCAGCAGTTGCCGGCGGTGATGGTGCCGGTCTCCCGGAACACCGGCTTGAGGCCGGCGACACCCTCGAGGGTCACACCCGCACGCGGGCCGTCGTCGGTGGCGTGGACGGTGCCGTCGGGCAGGGTGACCGGGGTGATGTCGTCGGCGAAGAAGCCGCTGGCGATCGCGGCCTCGGCGCGGTTCTGCGAGGCGACGCCCCACTCGTCCTGACGCTGCCGGGTGATGCCGCGGAGGGTGGCGACGTTCTCAGCGGTCTGACCCATCGGGAGGTAGACGTTGGGGATCATCCCGATCTCGCGCGGGTCGGTCCACACCTCGTTGGTCGCGGCCATCTGCTCGCTGCGGGCCATCGCCGGGTGGAACAGGGAGTTCTGGTCGTTGGCGTCGGACCCGCCCGCCCCGGCGAACTTGCCGTACTGGCTGACGCACTCGACACCGCCGGAGAGGAAGACGTCACCTTCGCCGGCCTTGATCGCGTGGAAGGCCATCCGAGTGGTCTGCACCGACGAGGCGCAGAACCGGTTGACGGTGGCACCGGGCAGGTGGTCGAAACCGGCGAGGACGGCGATGACGCGGGCCATGTTGGCGCCGTGCTTGCCCGACGGCTCCGCGCAGCCCCAGTAGAGGTCCTCGATGTCGGCCGGGTCCAGGGCGGGGATCTTGGCCAGGGCGGCGTGGATCATCTGCACCGACAGGTCGTCGGGTCGCATGTCCTTGAGCGAGCCCTTGAAGGCCCGACCGATCGGGCTGCGGGCGGTCGAGACGATGACGGCGTCGGTCACGGGGGTTCCTCCTCGGCGAGGGTGCGCGGCCGCCGGTGAGCGGGCGCTTAGTTCACGCCCGATCGTATGCCGTGCCGCCCGCGGGTGCCTAGGAACGTTCCGGTGACCTTCGCCTCCCCTTACCCTGGCGCGGCTCCCGGCTCCCGGTTCCCGGCCCTGGCTCCCGGCCCCTGCTCCCGGCCCCTGCTCCCAGCCCCCTGCTCCCAGCCCTGGCTCCATCGAGCGAGCAGTTGGTGTCGCCGAGCCCGACGAATGGGAACCCAAACTGCTCACTCGTCGTCTCATGCCGCGCCACCTTGCCGTCCGTGCCACGCGCACCCGCCGCCTTCGGAGGTGCCACGCACACCGCCCCCGGTCACCGGTGTCGTTCCGGACCGTGCATAGGATCAACTCGGACCGGACCCACTCGGGGGTGCGGGAACTGGACTGGGAGGTCCCCATGAAGGGTCGCGTCATCATCGGCAGTGTCACGGTCGCCCTGGCCATGGCGACCGGGGGCTGCTCCGGCGGGCAGGCGTCCGGCCCGAGTGGTGCTGCTCCGGCGACCGGTGCGGCTTCTTCGAGTGCGGCTCCGACCGGCGACGCTCAGACACCATCGTCGCCGGCAGTGGCCACCCTGCCGGAGGCCAACCAGCTCCTGGCCAAGGTCCGGGCGGCGGTCGGTTCGGCCAAGAGCGTGCGGATCGTCGCCTCCGGACTCAGTGACGGGAAGCCGATGCAGATGCAGTTGGCCGGGGCTCGGGACGGCAGCAACGGTGAGTTCACCATCGTCATGGAGGGTGCGAAGTTCGACATGATCGCCACTGGCGGAGACCAGTTTCTCAAGGGGGACGAGAAGTTCTGGACCGAGCAGGGCAAGGAGACCGCTGGGATCGCGACGCTGCTCAGCGGCAAGTGGGTCCGAATGCCGGCCGCGATGAAGGCGCCGATGTCGCAGTTCAGCGTCGGCACCCTGTTGTCCTCTCTCGAGGGGGACCTCACCGACGGGAGCGTGTCTGCGACCGTCGAGACCGGGCAGGTGGGTGGCAAAGCCGTCTATGTGCTGACCAGCACCAAGGGGAAGGACGACGGTCAGATCTTCGTCGCGGCCGACGGCAGCTTCCTGCCAGTCAAGTTCACCGGTAAGGCGGCTGACCAGGCGACCGCGACGTTCAGCGACTGGGACCGGGTCGCCCCGGTGAACGCACCCACGAGGGACGTCCTGGATCTGAGCACGTTGCGCTGAGCACCTTGCGCTGAGCGCAAAGCGCCGAGCCCCGACGTTGACCTTGCGCGTGCTCGACACGGGGTGTCACGCGCGCAGTGTCACTCTCGGCGTGCGGAGGGCACCGGCGATGTGGGGCGCCTAGAGGTCACGAAGCAGCCCGCGAAGCACCATGTCGGTGTAACTGACGATCCCGACGATATGTCCTCGTTTGGTGACCGGCGCCCGTGACAGCCCGAACTTGTCGAACAGTCGCGCGCAATAGCGGATGTCCATGTCGGGGTGAACGGTGATGACCGGCTTCGACATGATCTCGTAGACGTTCACCCGGTCGGGCGCCCGGTCCTTGGCCAGGACGTCGCGGGCGATGTCGGAGAGCATGACGATGCCGTACTCGTCGTCCTCGTCCCGCTTGTCGACGATCAGTGCCTTGGTCTCGACGTGCTTCATCTGCCGCAGGGCGTCAGCGACCGTCACCGTCCGATCGACGAGGTCGATCTGGGTCTTCATGACGTCCCTCACCCGGACTATCGTGCGTCCTTCGGTCACAGCTCCTCCTCGATTCGTGACGTCAGTGTGGTGGCCTGGTGCACCACGCCGACCGCGTCCTCGACGTCCACCTGGAAGGCGATCCCGGCCCCGGCCCGGGTGTCCATGCCGGCCACCCTTGAGATCCGTTCGAGGATTCGGCGGGCCAGGTGCTGCTCGACCAGCAGGAGAATGACGTCTCGCTGGCTGATCAGGTCCATCCCGAAGAAGGTCTTCGGCCGGTCCAGGCCCTCGCCGCGAGCCTGGTTGAGGACGGTCGCGCCGGTCGCACCCGCGGCGCGCGCCGCGTCGACGACCGCCTGGCTGTGCGCGTCGTCGACGGCGACGACGATGAGCTTGAAGTGCACGTCAGACCTCCTGTGGGTGGGTCGTCGGAGTAGCTGCAGGTGGACGTCGCTGGGCTCGTCGCTGTCCGAGCTGGGCGTAACCCATGACGGTCATCATGGGGAAGAGGCTCGCGAAGGCGATCAGCCCGAACCCGTCGATGAGGGCACTGCGCCCTGGGATGGTGCTCGCCAGGCCCAGCCCGAGTGCGGTGACCAAGGGCACGGTCACCGTCGAGGTGGTGACGCCGCCGGTATCGAAGGCCAAGGCCAGGATGGTCCGCGGGGCACGCATGGCCTGAAGAGACACCAGGACATATCCGGCGATGATGTATGCCGGCAGCGGAGTCCCGGTGACGATGCGGAAGCAGCCGAGGCCGATCCCGACGGCCACGCCGATCGCCACGACGATGCGCAGGCCCAATGCGCTCACCGTCCCGCCCGAGACGAGCTCGGCCTTCATCGAGACGGCGATGAGGGCGGGCTCGGCGATAGTCGTGGAGAAGCCGATGAGGGCTCCAAAGACATAGACCGCCCAGTAGCTCTGCCAGGTTGGTTGCTCGCCATGGGTCAGGCCCAGGAAGTCGGGTGCCGTGAGTTGCGCGGCCATGAGGCGGCCGAGGGGGAAGAGCGCCTCGCCGAGCCCGGCGAGAAAGAGAACCATTCCGGCGACGAGGAGCACGAAACCCGCGACGATGCGCTTGACCTCGGGCAAGGGCCGGCGGATGACCAGCTTCTGGAAGACGACGATGAGCAGGGCGATCGGGATGACCGCGATGACGGTCTCGCGGAGGATGTCGGCCAACACGACGAGGGCTTCGGTCATGCGAAGATCCCGTAGGCCATGACGAACACCATTGGGGTGAGCGAGGCGAAAGCAATGAGCCCGAACCCGTCAATCATCGGATTGCGCCCCCGGATCGAGGATGCCAAACCGACGCCCAGGGCGGTGACCAAGGGGACCGTGATCGTCGAGGTGGTCACCCCGCCCGAGTCGTAGGCGATGCCGATGATGTCCGGCGGTGCGAACAGCGTCATGACGAGCACCCCGACGTAGCCGCCGATGATGAACCGTTGAATCGGCCAGCCCTTGACGATGCGAATCACGCCGACGACGATCGCGGCACCCACCGAGAGCGCCACGGTGATCCGCAATCCCAGGGCGTAGCTGTCCTGTGCTGCGGGATCGGCCGCGATCGCCCCGTCCTGAGCGGCGACCGCCGCCGCCTCGTTGGCGATGGCGATGAGCGCCGGTTCGGCCACCGTGGTGCTGAAGCCCAAGGCGAACGCGAACAGGACCAGCCAGAGAAGGCTGCCACGCCGGGCCAGCCCCAGCGCCATCGCCTCCCCAATGGGGAAGAGCCCGAGATCCAGCCCGCGAATGAACAGCGCGAGCCCGAGGACGACTGCCGCTCCGCCGACGAGGATGCCGCCGAAGTTGGGCAGTGAGGACCGGAGCACGACGAGTTGGAAGAAGCCCACGACGACGACGATCGGGAGCAGGTCGCGGACGGCACCCTTGAGGTCGGCGGCGAGTCCGGTGAGGACTTCCTTGACCATCGGCTGGGCCCCCGGAATCTCTGACATCTCGGGAATGCGGTGGCCCCACTTTCGTGGTTGGCGAGGGTCATTCGACAGGGGGTTCAACACCCATTGCTGAGCTTCTGGCACGCCCATTCGAGGTCGCGTCCACGCCTCGGCGTAGGGTTCACTCCAGGTCCGGACGATGGGAGGAGCCCGATGTCACTGTTCTGGCGGCTCTTCCTCGGAACGGTCGTCACTCTGCTCGTCGCGGTGCTCATCCTTGCCTACACGCCGATCACCGTGTCGACGCGCGCCAGTTTCGACGAGATGATCGTGCTCCTGGTCGGGCTGTCCGTCGTCTATGTTGTCAACGCCGTCATCATCCGGCGAACGCTCCGGCCGCTGGCCGAGCTTCGCCAGGCCCTGGCCGACCTCGACACCCCTCGACCCGACCGGACCGTGCCCGTCCGCGGTGCCGAAGAGATCGCGGCGGTGGCGACGGCATACAACCACATGGTCGAGCGGCTGGATCTCGAGCGGGAGAAGAGTGCTCGGGCCTCCCTCAACGCCCAAGAAGCGGAGCGGGCGCGGGTGTCCAGCGAACTGCACGACGAGGTCGGCCAGAGCCTGACCGTCCTGTTGTTGCGCCTGCAGATGCTCGGCCGGGTCGTCCCCGAGGAACAGCGGCCGGAGGTGGCCGCGCTCGCCGAGGTGGTCCGGGACAACCTCGATGACGTGCGGGCGATTTCCGCCCGGCTGCGCCCCGGGGTGCTCAGCGACCTCGGCCTCGGTCCGGCCCTCACCGCCCTGTGCCACGACCTCGGCTCTCACACGGGGCTGACGGTCAGACTCCGTATGCCGCCTCGCCTCGCCGGATCGGCGGAGCAGGACCTCGTCATCTACCGCGTCGTGCAGGAAGCCTTGACCAACGTCGTCAGACATGCGGAGGCAACAACCGCCGAGGTGCACCTCGAGAAGGAGCCTGACGGCCTCCGCGTGACGATCTCCGATGACGGGAACGGGCTGTCCGGAGCGGCCGGCACGGGCATGATGGGCATGACCGAGCGGGCGAGGTTGGTGCGCGGGAGACTCGACGTCGACGCCGTTCCGGGCACCGGGACGTCCATCACGTTGACCATTCCCGGCCTCAGTCACCCGCCGACAGGAGGCACCGCATGACATCCCTGATGGGCCCGCCGGGCCAGGACCCGCCGGCACGGGTGCTGCTCGCCGACGACCACGCTCTGGTGCGCAGCGGGGTGCGGCTCATCATCGATGCCGAGCCCGACCTCAAGGTGGTCGCCGAGGTCTCGGATGGGGCGGCAGCGGTCGAGCGGTTGGTTCAGGGCGGGATCGACCTGGCGATCCTCGATGTGTCGATGCCGAGGATGACCGGGCTGCAGGCTGCCCGGGAGATCAACCGGCGGGGGCTGCCGGTGCACGTCCTCATGCTCTCGATGCACGACAACGAGCAGTATCTCTTCGAGGCACTCAAGCTGGGCGCCGCCGGCTACGTGCACAAGTCGGTGGCAGACCGGGACCTCATCACCGCGTGCCGAGCGGCCCTACGGGGCGAGCCGTTCCTCTACCCGGGTGCGGTCGCGACCCTCATCCGCACCTATCTCACCCAAGGTGGCGAGCCCGACCGGGACCCGTCCTTGCTCACCCCGCGCGAGGAGGAGGTCCTCAAACTCATCGCCGAGGGCCACACCGGCAAGGAGATCGCGGACCTGCTCTACCTCAGCCCCAAGACGGTCGAGCGACACCGGGCCAACCTGCTGGAGAAGCTCGGGATGAAGGACCGCCTGGAGCTGACCCGCTATGCGATCAGGTGCGGGCTCATCGAACCCTGATTCCACGGCAGCGCCGGGAACGACGCTCGCCGGCGGACGACCCGAGGAGGCCGGGTCCGGCTCAGGCGTGCACGGCGAGCACGGGGCTCCATGCCGACGCCGCCACCTGCAGGGCCCGGCAATCGGCCGGGCGATGGGCCGTGGTGCTGTCTCTGCTGCCGTCGCACCGTGCGACGACGAGGTCGGCCGCCCGGCTGGCGTCGATCATCGCCTCGACGGTCGCCGTCCGGACCACCGGAGCGTGTGCGGCCAGGCCGCGCAACACCTGCGGATCGACGTCCTCGCCGACGACGACGGTCCCCTCGGGGTCTCTGCGGTGCAGGGCCGGGACGATGACCACCGCGGTCGTGCCCCGCGCCACGATGGTCTCCGCCGTCCGGCCGAGTGACCGACCCGCCACCGGTGCCGGCCCATCCACTGGGAGGACCAACACATCGACGTCGGACACCGCGGCCAGCACTGCGCTGGCCGGGTCGCCGGGCTGGACGACCACGTCGAGGAACGGCGGCTCGGTCATCGCCACCGGAATGCCGAGCGCGTCGGCAAGGTCGGATCGGTATGCCGCGCCGGGACTGGCGGCCGCACCCGAGACGAGGACGGTCAGGGGGCGTCCGGTGCGGTGAGCCCAGTCGAGCGCCCACCGGGCCGCCGCCGAGTCGCCGGCGCTGCCCGTCCAGGCCGCCATGACACCGCCGCGTCCCCTGACGTGCGCCAGCGGTCGGGGTTGGCTCTGGAGGAGGGTCATGGCCTGGCCTCTCTGGGTGGGCTACCTCCATCCTCCCGTCCGTTCCGTGCGCCGGAGGTCGGTTTCCGGGTCGTTGGCGGTCCACCCACACGGGGTTGGGTGTCCACACCCATCCCCACGCGCAGGTATGCCGCGGGGCCGGGCCCCGCGGCATACCTGCTGTCGCTGCGCTGCGGCCTAGTGAGCCTGGCCGGTCCGGCGCAGAACGTCCTGGAACCAATCGACGCTCGTGTCGAAGGCCTTGTGACCGGCGATTCGCGGGAACTCGATGGCCCGCAACTCGTCGCCGCGCTCCTCGTCGTGGCCGATGACGCCGGGCACCCCAGCGATGGCGGCCTCGACCGCCTTGTCGCACATGGCCCCGATCAGCTCGAGATCGGCGGCGTTCGCCGCGGCCGAGCGGCTGAAGTACCCCGACTTCTGGACCATCGTCTTCTCGGCACCGAGGGCTGCGGCGAACTGCTTGGCGAACCACTGCCCCGGGTTGATCATGTCGAGCTTGACGTGACCGAACGGGTCGCGCGGCACTTCTTCGCCGGCGGCTTCCATCTGCGCAACGATGTCCGCCACTCCGGCACCCTCGGACAGGAAGATGTTGACGCAGCCGATCTCGTCCATGACCGCCTTGAGGCGGGTCGCTTCGGCGTCGAGGTCGATGGCGATCTCGGGCACGTAGACCCCGTGGATCGCCCAGCGCTCGGGGGTGAGCCCGAAGCCCGGCACCCACTCCTGCTCGGCGTGCCAGGCCTGGTAGTTGCTCGCCGCCTTGCCGGTGAGCCAGCCGCAGCCCCGACCCATGACCTCATGGATGATGAGCATTCGCGGGTTCGAACCGTGCTCGGCCAGGACGTTCTGGGCGAAGATCGATGCCTGCTCGGCCGCGGTGTAGGCCCCGAGGGACTGGCGGATCGGCACGACGTCGTTGTCGATCGTCTTGGGCAGCCCGACGACGGTCAGCTCGTAACCCTCTTCGTGCAGGTATGCCGCGAGGTCGGCTGCCGTGGTGTTCGTGTCGTCACCACCGATGGTGTGCAGCACGTCGACCCCGTCGGCCTTGAGCCGTTCGGCGGCCACGGCGAGCGGGTTCTCACCCTCGGCGACCAGGCCACGCTTGACCAGGTCCTTGGCGTTGGTGAGCTTCACCCGGCTGTTGCCGATCGGGCTGCCGCCGTAGCGCTGCAGCAGGTGGGCCTGCGCGCGGGTCTGCTCGTCGACGACGAGGTAGTTGCCGGTCAGCACACCGTGGTAGCCGTGCAGATATCCGATGAGCTCCACGTCCGGCAGCTGCTCGGAGTAACGCTGGATGAGACCGCCCACGGCGGCCGACAAACAGGGGGCGTAGCCGCCCGCGGTGAGCATGGCGACGCGGCGGATCTCGCGGGACATCGGGGGCACCTTCCGGGTGGGGATCGATCGCCTCCAACCCTATTCCGGTATGCCGTCCGCGCGCCCGGCGTGGGCGGCACACCCGAGGGGTTTCACCCGCCGTTCACCTGTTACCGATGACGAGCACGCCCAACAGGCCGCCGCAGGCGCCGGCGAAGGTGATGAGCCCCACGGCGAACCCGGCGAGCAGTCCGGCGCCCATCGCGCGCAGGTTCTTGCGGACGAGGATGACGACCCCGGAGGTGAGACACAGGACCAGGGCGGCGACCATCGGCCACGGCGTCTGGATGGCGGCGAACAACGCGGAGAAGACGAGGACGAGGCCCAGGACGACCCCGACGAGGAAGCCGGCGAACTGTCGCAGGAAGGTCACGCCGTCGCGGCCGTCACGATCGTCGTGAGCCCCCTCCGGCGGGTCGCTCTCGTGCGGGTTGCTCGGAACACCGGCAGCAGGTTGGTCTTCACTCATCTGGTCACGCTCCCATGAGGTTGAGCAGGCCGAGGCAGACGCCGGCGAAGACGATGATGCCCAGGGCGCTCGCGCCGAGCACGACGGCCATGACGATGGCGATGATCTTGCCGGCGCTCATACCCCCGGCTCGGGCTCGGCCCGGATAGGGCGGGGGCGGTTTGGACGGGTCGAACGGTGGTTGGGTCATCCGCGTCCTCCGATCCGGGCAGCGAGCAGCCAGATGCCCACGCCGGCCGAGACGGCGAGCAGGGCGAGGTAGGTGAGCACGAGCCGGGTGTCGCGAAGCAGGCAGCGGCTTCGGGTCAGCCCGGCGCGGCGGGCCTTCCAATAGCCGGTGAAGCCAAGCCCGGCGAAGAAGAGCAGCGCGAACGGTCCGAGCACCCAGCCGAGCAGGGCGACGGTGGCGAAGATGCACAGCCGCAGCGGGTCGAAGGGCGCGGCCGGTTCACCATCGGCGGGGGCAGGGAAGGGCGCTCCCGGTATGCCGTGCGGCACGGCGGGCGTGGTCATGGCGTCACCTCCGTGGAGGGCTGGGTCAGGGGGTGGGTGGCGGTGCTCAGCCGGGTCCGGGCCAACGGCGCCCAGGCCTGGACCGCGCAGAACGGTGCGCACTGGTGTCCGCCGTCGGCGGGGTTGACCGTGGCGACGTGGACGCAGCACTGGGTGAGGCGTTCCTCGATCATCGTATTGATGTCCATGAACGGCTTGACGGTCACCCGCAGCACCCGCTCGGCGAGCATGGTGCGCAGCCGGTGCGCCTGGCCGGGCAGCTTCGAGGCCGCGAGGGTCGTCAGGGTGCCGATCCCGATGTCGCAGGTCGTGCAGATGTCCTTCCAGATCCGCCCGACGTCGGGGTGTGACACCGAGGACTGCTCACTCAACAGCCCGAGCAGGCTGTCCTTGACCGAGGCCCGCAGCCGGGACGGCAACTCCTGGTCGGCGAACCGGTTGGCCAGCTCGTCGGGTGCGAGGTCGAGGTAGCCCTTGAGCCGGTCCGCTCCGATGAGCGAGACGAGCGAACGCCAATGCCCGGAGTCGTCCCGCAGCAGATAGCCGACCGAGCAGCAGTGCGGGTGCGAGCAGGGCAGCGCGGTGAGATCCCGCCAGGTGACCAGCCCGTCGGTCTGCTCGGCGAGCCGGGCGAGCACACCGGTGTGGGTCAACCGGTCGAGCGGGTCGATGCCGGCGCTGCGTCCGGAGCCGAACACCGGCTGGATCGTCACCCCGCCGACGAAGGGAGTGTCCAGGCCGAGTCGGATGACCGGGCCGATCTGATCGTCGTTGACCCCGAGCGCCGCGGTGAGGGTGAGGGTGGTGAAGATCCCGGCACCGGTCAGCCGCTCCAGGGCGGCCCGCTTGAAGCGCAGCAGATCGGCACCCCGGTGGTGGATCGACCCGGTGGGGGTCAGCCCGTCGAACTGCAGGTAGACCTCGACGCGCTCCCGATGGCGCACCAGCGCGGCCAGCAGCGCGTCGTCCTGGGCCACCCGAAGACCGTTGGTGTTGACGAGGATCCGGATGATCGGTCGGGCGACGAGTTCGTCGAGGAGCCGCTCGAAGTCCGGGTGCAGGGTCGGCTCACCGCCGGAGATCATGAGGACGTCGAGCCGACCGCGCTCCTTGGCGAGGCGATCGTCGACCGAGGCGAGGACCGCCTCGATGGGCGCCGTGGCCGCCAGCGCCGGCCCCGACTCCGCGAAGCACGTGGGGCACCGCAGGTTGCACGTGTCGGTGACATCCTCGAGCAGGATGCACGTGTGCTGGGTCTGCATGTGCGGCATCCCGTCGAGGTATGCCGCGGGCACCGGCGCGAAATTGCCCATCCGGTCGGCGACATGCTCCTTCGTCGTCGCGGTCCACTCCTCGAGGTAGCGCAGGATCTCCGCCGACTCGTCGTAGAGCGTGCGGACGAAGCCGTGCTCGGGACACCCCCGCTCCAGCCACACCCGTCCGTCCCGGATCGCGAGCCAGCCGGACAGGCGCCGGACGTCGGCCAGCGGTTGGTCCGGGCGCTCGGCGTGGCAGTGCGGGCAGAAGGCGTTGACGTAGCGGTGAATCCGGAAGTCTCGCAACGGCATACCGGGTCCGACCGGCGGGCGGGCTGTCATCGCAGGCTCCGGGCGAGCTGCGGGACGGGGGTATGCCGCGGGGCCAGGGCGTAGGCCCCGCGCCGCCACTGCCAGGCGACCCGGGCCAGCAGTAGCGGGACGGTGACGGCGAGGAAGAGCTGCGAGCGGTCCAGCCCACCCCAGGCGACCTCGTCGCCGCGGGTGAACTCGACGAGGAACCGGAACACCCCGTATGCCGCGAGGTAGACGACGAGGGTCTCGCCGGGCGCCTGGAGCCGGTGGCGCAGGACCTGCCAGAGGACGACGAAGGCCACCGCGTGGAAGGCGATCTCGTAGGCGAACGACGGGTGCAGCGCCACCCCGGCGACGCCCTGCAACCGGGCGGCCGTGGCCGAGTCGAGGACCGGGCCGAAGCCGAGCGGATTGGGGGAGCCGGGCAACTCGGTGAACAGGCACCCGAACCGGCCGATCGTCATGCCGATGGCCACCGCCGGGGCGAACAGGTCACCGGTGCGAACGGTGTAGCCGGTGAGCCGCTTGCCGACGTGGACGCCGAGCCAGGCGCCGAACAGTCCGCCGAGGACCGACCGGTTGCCGTAGGCCCACTGCTCGGCCAGGGACGGGTTGGCGCGCAGGTCGACGTGCTGCAGCCACGGCCCCAGGCGCATGAAGAGGGCGCCACCCATGAGGGCGGCCGTGACGATGTAGAGGATCCGGATGTCGGTCACCCGGCGGCGGCGAGCCTCCGCGACGAACACGGCGAGACCGGCCAGGACCCCGAGACCGACGAAGGTGTCGTGCGTCGGCACCGGTAGCCCGATGCCGAGCAGATCCCCCAGAGTCGGATACACGCCCTCACCGTATCCCGGCCAGGGCCGTGCGTCCCGGGGAGTTGTCCGGTCAGAGTTCCCGGTACATGACGTGCATGCCGACCAGCCCGTGGCTGCGGCTGCGGAAGGCGGCCGGGACGGTGGCGAGGATCCGGAAGCCCAGTTGCTGCCAGAGGGCCACCGCGCCCATGTTCGTCTCGACGACCGCGTTGAAGACCATCGCGGCATACCCCTGGTTCTTGGCCCAGGCCAGGACGGTCTCGGCCAGGGCCCGGCCGACCCCCTTGCCCTGGGCCGCCGGGGAGACCATGAACGAGGCGTTGGCCAGGTGATCGCCGCGACCGGGTCGGTTGGGGCCGACCGTCGCGGTGCCGAGGAAGGTGCCGTCGGCGGCATACGCGACGAAGCAGTGTCCGGGGGCTGGCGGCATCCAGAGCGCGGCGATCTGGTCGTCGGCGAGATCCTCGGGGAAGGCGTAGGTGTCCCCGTCCGCGACGATGTCGCGGAACACCGGGGCGATGGCGGCCAGATCGTCGGGCGTCGCGTCGCGGATGATCACGGCGGCAGTATGCGTCCCCGTGGACCGGGCGCGCTACATTCCCGGCATGGGTGAGCCGACCGCCGCAGCAGACGACCTCGTCCTCGATCCGACCGAGCAGCGGGTCCTCGGGAGCCTGCTCGAGAAACAGGTGACGGTGCCGGCCACCTATCCGCTGTCGCTCAACTCGCTGCGCGTGGCGTGCAACCAGGCGACGAGTCGGGAGCCGGTCGTCGACTACGACGAGCCGACCGTCCAGGAGTGCCTGCGCGGGCTGCGGCAGCGGGAGCTCGTGCGGGTCGTCCATGGCGACCGAGTGCTCAAGTACCACCAGGTGCTGTCCGAACGTCTGGAACTGGCCGGCGACGAGCGAGCGCTCGTGACGGTCCTGTTACTCCGTGGCCCGCAGTCGGCGGGGGAGCTCAAGACCCGGACCGACCGGCTGCATCCCTTCGCCGACCGTGGAGCGGTCCAGGCGTGTCTGGCGGGTCTGGCCGGGCGCGCGACCCCACTCGTGCGTGAGCTGCCCAAGGTGGCGGGCCAGCACGACCCGCGCTGGATCCATCTGCTCGGCCCGGTCGAGAGTGCGCTCGCGGAGGCGGCCGATGCCGCGGCGCCGGCGCCGGACCGCGAAATCGTCCTGGCCGAAGGACCCGAGGCTCGGGACGCCAAGGTCCTGGCCCTGTGGGAAGCAGTCGCCGGGGAGTATGCCGCCACCCACGGCGACCCACTCGACCCCAGCTCGTTCGACGCCTGGCTGCTGGGCCGGGTGGCCGCGGCTGCCGGGATCGACCCGGTGGCCGATGTCGGGTGCGGTCCTGGGGCGGTCACCCGGGTGCTGGCCGACGCCGGCGCCCAGGTCACCGGCGTCGATCTGTCACCGGTGATGGTCGAGTGGGCCCGGGCCGCCCACCCCGAGCTCGCCTTCGAGGCCGGGGACCTGCGCCGGCTCATGCGCCCGCGGCTCGCTCCCGCGTGGGGCGCGATCGTCGCCTGGTATGCCGTCATCCACCTCGCGCCGTCCGAGCTGGGCCCGACGTTGGCCGGGATGGCCCGGGTGCTGCGTCCGGGTGGGTGGCTCGCCCTGGCCGTGCATGTCGGCGCCGACCTGGAGCATCTGGACACCTGGTTCGGGGTGGACGTCGACGCGGACATCGTCCGTTTCGAGGTCGACGAGGTGCTGGCCGCCGTGCGCGGTGCCGGGCTCGAGGTCCTCGAGTGGTACCTGCGGGGCCCGATGGGCCAGTCGGAGACCACCCCGAAGCTCTACGTCGTGGCGGCCCGGACGACGGCCTGATCCGACTGCCGGAATCCGGCCTGATCCGACGGCCGGGCGACGGCCTGATCGGGCTGCCGGACGACGGTGACCACTCCGGTGGAGCCGTCGAGGTGCACCTCGTCGCCGTCGGCGATCCGGGACATGACGTCGGGGACCCCGAGGACGGCGGGCAGACCGTACTCGCGGGCGACGACCCCAGCGTGCGAGAGCAGCCCGCCGAACTCGGTGACGAGCCCGGCGACCACCCCGAAGAGGGGGGTCCACGCCGGTGAGGTGGCCGGGGCGACGAGGATCTCGCCGGGTCGCACAGCGGCGAAATCCTCGGGCCCGCGGACCAGCCGGGCCCGGCCGGTGGCCGCGCCGCGGCTGGCCGCGATCCCCCGCAGTCCGTCGTCCCCCACGGCGACGGAGTCCGGAACGCCCCCGAGGTGCACCGGCGCGGTCGTCCGGCGATGGCGTTCCAGGTCATGGCGGCGCTGCTCCACGAGCGCCCGAGGGTCCGGTGGCCCCGCCGGGCCGTTGGGGGAGTCCCCGTCGGGACGGCCCCGGTCCGGGCTCGGCGGCATACCGGCGTGCTCAGGTCCCGCGAGGCGGGCGGCGAGGGCGTCGACCTCGTCGTTCTCGAAGAGGAAGACGTCCTGCGGGTTCTCGAGCCACCCGGCGTCAACGAAGCGGCGACCGAGGTCGAGCAGGATGGCCCGCATCGTCGGGACGCCCATGACGAGGAAGAACTGCTGATTCTCGCGCAGCCTGAAGTAGGTCTGGGCGAGCGCGAGGACCCGGTCGAAGACGAGCCGGATAGGCAGACTGAGCCGGGCTCGCGCCTGAGCCGTGGCCTCCTCGCGGGCGGCCCGGCGGTGCGCTTCCCCGATGGCCGGATCGGGGGAGCCGGCGGCGACGAGACGGACCAGTTCGCGAACCTGCTCGGGCGCCTCGCCCCAGGTCGGATGGCTGAACTCGTAGCGCGGCGAACGATGCCCGTAACGATCGAGGACGTCGGCCAACTCTCGCTCGAACTGCGGCGCGTCCGGGTCGAGTTGGGCCAGACGCCACAGGGCGCGGTTGGTCTGGACGGTGAGGTTGCCGGTCAACCCGGACAAGAGGGTGAGCACGAGTTCGCCGTCGGTGTCGCCGAGCCAGCGTTTCGTCATCCCGCCGAGCAGTTGCACGGTGAGGTCGGCGGCGACGATCGCGCGCGCATGGTTGTCGAGCATGGGGATGAGCGCCCGCGCTTGGGTATGCCGCGCTGCCAGCAGGTCGGCCACTGCGAGGTCCGCCCAGCGGGTCGAGCGGTAGGCGGTGATCGTGTCCACATAGCCGGGCAGTCGCCGCTCCCAGTCGCGATGGGTCCCCAGGACCATGCGCAGGATGCCGACCCCGGCCGAGACCATCGCCGCGGAGGGCCGCGATCGCGCCGCGGTCGCCCCGTCCGGAGTGTCACCGTCGGCCGCCGCCACCGGTGGCCGTAACGGCAACGACTGCATCCCGCGCTGGAAGGCGGTGACGTTGACGTAGGCGCGGCCGTGGATGAGTCGGGTCATCGGGACGTCGGCCGGGAGGTCGCCGCCCATCGCCCGGACCGTCGTCGCCAGCGAGTCGAAGAAGGTGGAACTGACCGCTGACCAGGTGAGCGGGGTGAGCGGGTCCGGATAGCGCTCGATGAGCATCTGTCGCGACCACTCCATCCCGAGCAGGTCCGGCGGGAGCGTGGTGATCGCCCGGGCCTGGGTGACGAGGATCCGCCCGTCGACACTGACCCACTCGACGTCGGTGGGGCGCCCAGCGTGCTGCTCGACCGACCGGGCGATCGCGAGAAGCTGCCCGACCTCGTCCGGGGAGAGGACCGATGTGCTCCGGTGTGCTGGGTCCACCTCGACGAGGGCCACCCCCTCATCGCCGCGCACCGTCATCACCCGCTTGTCGGCGATCTGCTCGCGCAATCGGCCGTTTTGAGCCCGCGCTTCATCCCGCTC
>CAZNLX010000004.1:17839-22328 GCA_964573925.1 uncultured Intrasporangiaceae bacterium | reverse complement strand
CGATGAGGGTGTTGGCGTTGGAGATGTCCAGGCCGGTCTCGACGATCGTCGTGCAGACGAGGACGTCGAACTTCTTCTCCCAGAAGTCCAGGACGACCTGTTCGAGACGACCCTCGCTCATCTTGCCGTGGGCGGTGGCGATCCGGGCCTCGGGGACGAGCTCGCGCAGCCGGGAGGCGGCCTTCTCGATGCTCTGGACCTTGTTGTGGACGTAGAAGACCTGGCCCTCACGCAACAACTCGCGACGCAGCGCGGCGGTGATCTGCTTCTCGTCGTAGGCCCCGACGAAGGTGAGGATCGGGTGGCGTTCCTCAGGCGGCGTGGCCAGCGTGGACATCTCCCGGATGCCGGTCACCGCCATCTCGAGGGTGCGCGGGATCGGCGTGGCCGACATCGCCAAGACATCGACCGCGGTGCGGAAGGTCTTGAGCTTCTCCTTGTGCTCGACGCCGAAGCGCTGCTCCTCGTCGACAACGACGAGGCCGAGGTCCTTGAACCGGATCTTGTCGGTGAGCAGCCGGTGCGTGCCGATGACGACATCGACGCTGCCGTCGGACAGTCCCTCGACGACTCGCCCCGCCTCCGCGTCGGACTGGAACCGGCTCAGCGCCTTGACCGTCACCGGGAACTGGGCGTAGCGCTCGGTGAAGGTCTGCAGGTGCTGTTGGACGAGCAGGGTCGTCGGCACGAGCACGGCGACCTGTTTGCCGTCCTGGACCGCCTTGAACGCCGCCCGGACCGCGATCTCGGTCTTGCCGTAGCCGACATCGCCGCAGATGAGCCGGTCCATGGGCACCTCACGCTCCATGTCGGCCTTGACCTCGTCGATGCTCGACAGTTGGTCAGGGGTCTCGACGTAGGCGAAGGCGTCCTCGAGCTCGCGTTGCCACGGAGTGTCCGGGCCGAAGGCGTGCCCGGTCGTCGACATCCGCACCGAGTAGAGCCGGATGAGATCGGCGGCAATCTCCTTGACGTGCCGCCGGGCCCGGGCCTTGGTCTGGGCCCAGTCCGAGCCGCCCAGCCGGTGCAGGGTGGGGGCTTCGCCGCCGACGTACTTGGTCACCTGGTCGAGCTGATCGGTCGGGACGAACAGGCGGTCCGGTTGGCTGTTTCCTCGTTGCTTGCTCGCGGCATACTCCAGGACGAGGTATTCGCGGGTCGCACCACCGACGGTCCGTGCCGTCATCTCGACGAACCGGCCCACCCCGTGCTGCTCGTGGACGACGTAGTCGCCCGGCCGCAGGGAGAGCGGGTCCACCTGCGCGCGCCGCCGGGACGGCATCTTGCGCATGTCCTTCGTGCTGCCCGCCGAGCCGGCCGATCCCGTAAGGTCGGTCTCGGTGAGCAGCGCGAATGTGCCGGTCTCGTCGACGAATCCACGACCGAGGGCGCCGGTCGTCACGGTGACCACGCCGGGGGTCAACTGGGCGTCGTGCCCGGCCAACCGCGACGGTATGCCGCGCTCGGCCAGGACCTCGTGGACCCGCCGGGCCAGGCCGGGTCCTTCGGTGACGGCCAGGACGGTCCACCCGTCGGCCACCCAGTGGTTCAGATCGGCGACCGCCCGCTCGGTGTCGCCACGGTAGGACTCGGGTTCGGCCAGGGTGAGGTCCAGTCGCTGTTCGGGCGAGTCGTCGTCGAGGAAATCGGCCAGCTCCGCGTCGGAGGCGAACGACGTGAGCGACCACCACGGCATACCGCCGACGAGGGCGTCGTGGCGCAGGCCGGCGATCGTCCGGTAGGAGCCCCCACCGAGGACGCCGCGCAGGTCGACCGGCACCGCATTGCCCGCCGCCGCATTGGACCAACTCGCCTCGAGGAACTCCTCGCTCGTGGCGACGAGGTCGTGGGCGCGGGTCCGGATCCGTTCCGGATCGGCCAGGACGACGATCGAGCCCGGCCCGAGGGCCTGTGGGAGGGTCTGCATCGCCGCGACGAGCGCCGGTTGCAGCGACTCCATCCCCTCGACGGCGATCCCCTCGGCGACCTTGTCGAGCAGATCGGCCACGCCCGGCAGGCGGGTGGCGAGGTCTCGGGCTCGGGCCCGGACGTCGTCGGTGAGCAGCAACTCGCGGCAGGGCGGCGCCCAGAGGCCCCCCTCGGCGACTTCGAGGCTGCGCTGGTCGGAGACCCGGAACCAGCGGATCTCCTCGACCGTGTCGCCCCAGAACTCCACGCGCAGCGGGTGTTCCTCGGTCGGCGGGAAGACGTCGAGGATGCCGCCGCGGACGGCGAACTCGCCGCGCCTCTCGACGAGGTCGGTGCGGGTGTAGGCCGCGGCGACGAGGTCCTCGACGACCCGTTCCAGGGGCCGCTCGTCGCCGGCGGCCAAGGCCACCGGCACGAGATCCCCGAGCCCGCGGGCAATCGGCTGCAGGGCCGCGCGCACCGGGGCGACGACGATCCGCAGGGCACCGGTCGAGCCGTCGCCGACGCCGGCCCGGTCCGGGTGTGCCAGCCGACGCAGCACCGCCAGGCGGCGGCCGACCGTGTCGTTGCGCGGCGAGAGCCGCTCGTGCGGGAGGGTCTCCCAACTGGGGAAGACGGCGACGGCATCCGGATCGAGGAAGGTGCCCAGCGCCGCGGCCAGATCATCGGCCTCGCGAGTGGTGGCGGTGAGCACAAGGGCCTGGGCACCCGCGGGCAACGCTCGGGCCAGGACCGCCAGAACCAGCGGCCGGGCCCCGGGGACGCACGCGAGATCCAGCAGCGCGGTCCCGTCGGCGACGTGCTCGGCCAGCCGCCAGGAGGTATGCCGCGCAGCCCACTCGGCGG
Organism: uncultured Intrasporangiaceae bacterium; assembly: GCA_964573925.1. Classification (GTDB taxonomy): domain Bacteria; phylum Actinomycetota; class Actinomycetes; order Actinomycetales; family Dermatophilaceae; genus Phosphoribacter. Next base: position 19,553 of record CAZNLX010000004.1, on the reverse strand, counting down.
GCAGATTCGCGAGGGTGGCCGTGGTCGGGACGGGCGCGGTCATAGCCGCACCACTCTACGTGCAGGACATTTCGGTCGAGATCCGGCCAGTGCCGCCAAGCGCCGGACGAAGGGCCGGGAAGCGGCTTAGCATGGCCGAGCGCGCCCTGTTCCCGGGGCCGTGCTGACCCGTCTCGCCCAACCGGAGTTGCTCATGCCGTCGCGATCGCGCTCGCGGTCGGATTCGGCGTCGGGATCGCGGTCCGAAGCGCGCGCACAGCGGCGGTCCCGGTCGCGTTCCGGGTCCAAGCCCAGGTCCGAGTCCAGGTCGGGGCAGCAGGCCAGTTCCGGCTCCGGATCGCGGTGGGGCGCGCCGCCCCGACCGAAGGCTGACGCCTCACGGCTGGTCAGTTGGGGCCTGGCCGCATTGCTGCTCCTGGACGTGTCCCTGGTCACGTTGGCCGTGCGCAATCCCTTCCGGTCGTCGCTCGTTCCGGACCGGTCCGCCGGCACGGTGTCCTCCACCGGGACGAGCCCGAGCGGGGCATCGACCGCGGCGTCGGGTGGTGGGGCCTCCGCCCGCCCGGCGACCGGGACGAGCACCGGCGGGGCGGGCGGCATACCGTCTTCGGGCACCGCGGGTCCGGCCGGTGAGTCGGTCGTCGTTCGCGGAGTGGGCATCGCGGCGGTCGACGGACGCAGCGCTTGGCGGTTCGTTCAGGGCCGCTGCCCCGGTGGCGGGGCCGGATTGGCCCGGACCACCGACGGCGGGCGGACTTGGGTCGAGGTGGCATCCCCGCTCACGGCGATCTCCCGGGTCCAGCTCGGCGACCCGGGGAAGGTGACCGTCGTCGGTGCCGATCGCACCTGCGGATTCGCAGCCAAACGATCCTCGGACGACGGCGCGAAGTGGGGTGAGGCTGGAGGGCCTGCGCTCTGGTACCGCTCGTCGGCAAACCCGAGCCAGGTGGTCAACACCACCGGCCGAACGAGCACCCCGTGCGGTCCGGGCGAGGTCCGTTCGGTGACCGCTGTGTCGGTCACCGCCGCCGCTGCCTTGTGCGCATCCGGACGGATCGTCGAGACGGCGGACGCCGGCGCGACGTGGGTGGAGTTGGGCCGGGCGGTTTCCGCCGTGGCGCTGAGCGCTCGGGTCGAGGGCGGGCGGCTCGTGGCCCTGGTCGCCTATCGGACCGGAGGATGTTCCGGGCTGGCGACGGCGGCGGTGTCCGGATCGACGGTGACCTCGCTCGGGTGCGCCGACCTCGTCGGTCGTTCGGCCGACGGCTTGCTCGACCGAAGTGCGCTGACCGTTGCCGGCAACTCCTGGTGGCTGGTCGTCGACAACTCGGTGTTGCGCTCCGACGACGACGGCGTCAGCTGGTCACCAGCCGAGAGTCCCACCGTCCAGCCGTAGGCCCGCGTCGACCAGGAGCACTCCCCCTCTTCCGGCCGAGAGTCCCGCCACCCGCCCATCGGCCCACCACCCCAACCGGCCCACCCCGCCCACCTTTCCCGGAAAACCTCACACACGCGGAGGAATTCCGGCCCATCCCAGCCACCACGACCGGAAAACCTCACACACGCGGAGGAATTCCGGCCCAACCCGCGCAGAACACCCGGAAAACCTCACACACGCGGAGGAAATCCGGCCCAACCCAGCCACCACGACCGGAACACCTCACACCGGCAGAAGGGGGCGGCGACGCGGAAGGCAATGGGGCGGCGACGCGGA
>CAZNLX010000004.1:0-17739 GCA_964573925.1 uncultured Intrasporangiaceae bacterium | reverse complement strand
GGGGCGGCGACGCGGAAGGCAATGGGGCGGCGACGCGGACGACGAGCGATCAGGCGTAGTCGTCCAGACGGTCCTCGCGGATCGTGGTGCCCAGGAGGTTCAACTTGGGGAAGTCGACCAGCACGATCGAGGCACCATAGGGCGACGTGCCGAACCCGGTGAAGGGCGCCGTGATGAACCGGATGTCAGCGGCCCGCAGGCCGGCCATCGCGAGCAACTCCTGACGCATCGCGCCGATGTCGAGGGTGTCGTCGACGATGACGGTCCTCGTCGCGGCGTCGATGAAGGTGGCCAGCCGCACCGGGTTGGTGATCGTGTCCTTGCTCGTCGCCTTGAGCATGAGCGCCTTGAGGAACGCCTGCTGACGACGCCCTCGGCTGATGTCGCCCTGGCTCAGGTCGTAGCGTTCCCGGACGAAGGCCAACGCCTGGGCACCGTTGAGGTGCATCATCCCCTGGGTGAAGACGTTCCCGTCGATGGTGCCGCCCTCCTCGACGTAGACGTCCACCCCGCCGACCGCGTCGGTCATCTGTTTGAAGCCCTCGAAGCCGATCATCGCCACGTGGTTGATCTTGATCCCGAGCAACGACTGAATGGTCTGCACGAGCAAGGGTGCGCCGCCGAAGGCAAAGGCGGCGTTGATCTTGTTCTGACCGCGGCCGGGGATGTAGACGTACATGTCCCGCGGGAAGTGCACGAGCGTGACGTTGTGTTTGTCCAGCGGCACGTGCATGAGGATGATGACGTCGGACCGGGCCCCGGCCAGACCGGCTCGGGCGTCCGATCCGATGAGCAGATAGTTGTCGCCAGCGCTCTCCAGAGGAACCGGTGCCTGCGTCGCCGTGCCCTGCACCGGATCGAACGGGTCGATATCCAGGGGCTGGGCCTGCGCGGTCTGGGCCCCGCGGCCAAGTAGATCGGCGTGCTGGACGTTCGTCGTGACGATGTGGTTCAGCCAACCGGCGAATCCCCCGACGATGAGCAGCGGGGCGACGAGAACGGCGACGATGATCAGCCGCCGACGCCGACGACGACTGTTCCCGCTTCGGGTGAACTGAGCACTCTCGGACACCATTTGAGTTTAGGTCGGGATCGGGACCCCTCGGGACGGATCGACGGGAGTCGCGCTCCGACAGTACTCCTGCGCGTCGTCGTTCAGCGAGCCATCGCCGCCCAAACCCGGGCATGCCCGGCAGCGCTACGTTCCCAGGTGAAGTCCGCCGCCCGGCGTCGACCACGCCGACACAACTCGGGCAGGTCCGGTCCGCCGGCCAGGACGTCCAGTATGCCGTCCGCGAGCGCATCCGGGCCGGGTTCGACCAGGAGCCCGGCATCGCCGACGACCTCCGGCAGGGCCGACCGCCGGGCCGCGACGACGGGAACTCCGGCGGCCATCGCCTCCAGGGCCGGCAGGCCGAAGCCCTCGTAGGTCGAGGGGACGACGACGAGGGTGGCGGCAGCCACCAGACCCGGCACGGCGGCGTCGGGCAGCCGACCGAGCAGGCGAGCACCCGGCATACCGGCGAAGAGCCTGTCGCGGCGAGGGTGCGGCGGGCCGGCGAGCGCGAGGACGAGGTCGGGATGCTCCCGGTGCACCCGAGGCCAAGCCTCCGCGAGTGAGGCGAGGTTCTTGCGTTCGGCGGCGCCCCCGGCGTGCAGGACGAATCGGCCCGGGATCCCCAGCGCGGCCAACGCCGCGGAATCGGCTGGCAGCGCACCGAAGAATGCCTCGTCGACGCCGTTGGGGATGACGATCGGATCGCGCAGTCCGAGCAGGTCGTGCGCCTCCTGGGCGGTGAACTCAGAAACGCAGACAACCGCCGCGGCCCGGCGCAGCTCGGCGGCGGCAGACGGCACCGGCGCCGATTCGTCGGCGAACCGCCAGGAGACGACATCGTGCAGGGTCACCACCTCGCGCGGCGCAGGCGGCAACTCCAGGCCCATCCGGTGCACGAGGGCGCCCGGCGGATAGACGAGCCGACCGACCAGGGCCCGACTGCGCTCCCCCGCCCGGGCGAGCGGGCCGATCGGCACCCGGACGGTCCCGGGCAGGGGTGAGCGCATCGAGCGGAAGACGGTGCGCCGGACCCGCCACGGCGCGCCCACGCCCCGCAGCGCATCCGCGGCACGCCCGGCGATCTGCTCCTCGTAGACCTGGGCACCCATCGGCGCCGCGACGGCGGCGCTGGCGATGACGAGGTGCGGCACGAGAAGCTCCCCTGGGGTGGACGGTGTGGATGCCATGATGCCAACACGAACGACGGCGCGTGGGCAGGGTCGGTAGATCGACCGGGCCCGGGAAGGACCAGGGGTGTCCGAGGAGCTACCCAGGATCGCGCTGGTCACCTCGTCCTTCCATCCGCATGTCGGCGGGGTCGAGGAACACGTCCGCAGGGTGGCCACCGCCCTCGGCCGACTCGGGCACCCCGTGGTCATCTGGACCGTCGACCGGGGTGAGCACCTGGGCGTCGACCGTGTGGACGGGATCCTCGTCCGCTATCTCCCGACCCCGCTCCCCGCGGCCAATCCCGCTGCGTTGGTGCACTTCGCGAGAGAGGCGCCGGCGGCATACCGGGCCTGGACGGCGGCCTTCCGCGCGGACCGGCCGGACCTGCTGCACGTGCACTGTTTCGGCCCAAACGGGCTGTATGCCGCGGCGCTGGCCCGGCGAACCGGAACCCCGCTCCTCGTGACGAGTCACGGCGAGACCGTCGCCGACGACCACGACGCCTTCGGCCAGTCCTGGCAATTGCGGCGCGGGTTGCGCTGGGCGGTCGCTCACGCGGCGGCGGTCACCGGCGTTTCCCATTCGGTGGTGACCGACCTGCGGGAACGGTTCGGCCTGACCGCCGGGATCGTCGTCCCCAACGGTGTCGACCTCGGGCCGGATGACCGGCCCTCGCCGGATGACCGCCCGGGGCCGACGCACCCGCGGCCGCCGACGCCGGGGACGGTCTTCGCGGTCGGCCGACTTGAGGCGGTCAAGGGCTACGACCTGTTGGTCGAGGCGCTGCCGCACCTTCGCGCCACGGTTGCCGACGCTCGGCTGCGACTGGGCGGATCCGGTTCGCAGGAGGCCGCCCTGCGCGCCACGGCTCGGCGCCTGGGGGTGGCCGACGCGGTCGAGTTCCTCGGGCGATTGACGCCGGACCAGGTGGCCGACGAAATGGCGTCGGCGGACGTCGTGGTGGTGCCGAGCCGGCGGGAAGCGTTCGGCATCGTCGTCCTTGAGGCCTGGCGGTCCGACACCGCGCTCGTGGCGACCGATCGGGATGGGCCGGCCGAGCTGATCCGCGACGGCGTCGACGGGGTGCTCGTCGACCCGACCGACCCGCAGGCCCTCGCCTCGGCCGTGGCCCGGGTGCTTGCCGACCCCCCGTATGCCGCCCGGCTGGCCGCAGCCGGCCGGCGTCGGGTGCAGGAGTTCACCTGGGACCCGGTCGCCGAAGCCTATTCGCGGCTCTACCGAGCCAGCGCTCGCGGCCGCAGCTGATCGGATCGGCCGCCGCGGCGCTCCAGGCAGCGACGACCGACCGAGCGGTCCGCTCGATCGGGAAGTCGCGACGGGCTCGCTCCCAGGCCAGGTCCACCCTGGCCTGGGCGGCCTGCGGATCGGCCAGCACGGCACATATCGCGTCCGCGAGGGCCGCCACGTCGCCGGGCGGGACGAGCCACCCCAACGGAGCTTCCCCGGGCGGACGCAGGATCTCCGGTATGCCGCCCGCGTCCGTCGCGACGACCGGCACACCGCGGGCCATCGCCTCCACGACGACCTGGCCGAAGGGCTCGGGCACCGGGGAGGCGTGGACGCAGACGGTGAAGCCGTCCAGTTCCACGGCCGGGTCCGCGACGTGGGCGACCCGCGAGACGACATCGCCCAATCCGAGCCGCACGATGTCGGCGTCGACGAACTGGTCGTAGTCCTGGTCGGCGAACATCGCCGACCCGACGATCCGGAACCTGGCCGTGGGGAAATCGTCGCGCACCAGCGCGGCGGCGGCGAGGAATTCGCGTTGGCCCTTGGTGGCGGCGATCCGGCCGAGCATTCCGACGACGGGGCCGGGGTGTGAATCGCGCCCGTCGCCGAGACCCGAACCCGGGCGTGGGCGCGGCTCACCGCGCACCTGCTCGGGGGCCAGCCCCGGCGGTGCCACGACGATCCTGCGGGCTCGCGGGATGGTGGCCGCGGTCGCCTTGGAGTTGGCCACGACGACCCGAGGGATCCGGGCCAGGGTCCGCAACATGACGACGGCAGGCCCGGGCAAGTAGTCCGGCGCGATCCGGTCGTGCAGGTGCCAGGCCAAGGGGGCCCCGGCAACGGGCGCCGTCATCACCCCGGCCAGGTGCGACTTGAGCGTCGTCGTCACGACCAGGTCGGGGTGTCGCGAGCGCAACACCGCTGCCAGCCGCACGAGCAGCGGGATCCCGTCCGCCGCCGCGCGAACGCTGGGCCAGAAGCCGTCGGTGCGGGTCAGCGATCCGAGCCGGGCTCCTGCGGCGAGCACCGTCGTCGGCACCCCGGCCTCGCGCAGGCGGGCGGCCAGCGGCCCGTCTCGAAAGAGGACGACCTCGACGTCGACGGCCCGCGCCATGGGATCGGACAGAAGGCGTAGTAGCGACAATTCGGCACCACCTAGACTGGCGGTATGTCCGAGAACGACGGTTCGGGGCCGTCGGTCGCGGGGCGTTCGTCGACCCCCAACTGGCATCCCCCCATTGTGCACATCAAGGTAGGAAGCCGGGCTCAGCCGGGCACTTTCCGCCATTCGCCCACGCCCGCCAATTCGGCGGGGTACAGTCCCTGGAAGGGAGTGGGGCGGCAGTGGCAGGCCGGTCATGCGGAGGGGAATCAAGGGGATGTCGGAACTAGGGGTTTTCATGACGTGGCTGGGCACCGGCGCGGTGACCCTCGGGGGGGCCTACGTTGCGGCGCTGGCGTCGGCTCGCACCCGTGGTGCGGCGCTCATCGATGGCGCCGTGGTGTCGAACGGCCACCGATCGACGGTCCGGGATGGCCATTCCGAGTGAGGCCAATAGCGCTGTGACGCAAGGACGTTCGTCCCTGCGTCGGTTCGTGCGCCGCGTTGCGGTCACCGATACCGTGGTGATCCTGTGGGCCGTCGTCGGCGCGCACTTGTTGCGCTTCGGGCCACAACCCGAGTCGGGGCCGGTCACCTCTGCCTTCGACCTGGAGTACTCGTGGGTCGCGCTCGTCGTCGTGATCCTCTGGCAGGGCATGCTAAGAATGCACGGCGCATATGATCCTCGGATTCTCGGCCACGGACCGCAGGAATACCTCGCCGTGTGGCGGGCCACCTTCCACCTGTTCGCCGCGCTGGCGATCATCAGCTACCTGGCCAAGCTGGAGCTGGCCCGGGGATTCGTCCTGATCGCCTTCCCGGCAGGTCTGCTCGCCCTGCTCGTCGCCCGGCGGGTCTGGCGAACCTGGCTCGGCGGCCGGCGGGCCCGCGGCGAATATGCCGACCGCGTGCTCGTCGTCGGGGACCCCGAAGACGTCGCCCGCCTGATCCGGGAATTCCGCAGTGCCCCGGACGCCGGCTTCGCCGTCATCGGCGCCTGCTGCGACGACTGCGCCGAGGACTGCACAGGGATCGAGGGAGTGCCGGTCGTGGGCACCCAGGACTCCGCCGCCGCCCAGGCCCAACGGCTCGGGGTGGACGTCGTCGCCTACGACGCCTCGGCCCGGCTCGGCTCGACCGGGCTGCGTCGACTGGGCTGGGCCCTGGAGGGAACCGGCATCGACCTGGTCGTCGCACCAGGCATGACCGATGTCGCCGGTCCCCGGATCCTGGCCCGGCCCGTCGCCGGGCTGCCGTTGCTGTTCGTCGAGGCGCCGCACTTCAGCGGCACCCGGCTGGCCATGAAGTCGACCTTCGACATCGTGTCCGCCGCATTCCTCATGGTCCTGCTCGCCCCGGTCTTCCTCGTGGTCGCCGCCCTGGTCAAGGTCGAGGACCGCGGACCGGTCTTCTTCTCCCAACGCCGGGTCGGGCAGGGTGGGCGCAGCTTCGTCATGAAGAAGTTCCGGTCGATGCACGTGGGCTCCGACGCCCAGCTACCACCGGAGAACGACGCGGACGGCCCGCTGTTCAAGCTCCGCGACGACCCGCGGGTGACCCGGATCGGCAGGTTCCTGCGCCGGTCCAGCCTCGACGAACTCCCCCAGTTGTGGAATGTCCTCCGCGGGGAGATGAGCCTCGTCGGGCCGCGTCCTCCGCTGGCCAGCGAGGTGGCGGCATACGAGCAGGACGTGCACCGCCGGCTGCTGGTCAAGCCCGGACTCACCGGTCTGTGGCAGGTGAGCGGGCGCAGCGACCTGTCCTGGGAGGACAGCGTCCGGCTGGATCTCTACTACGTGGAGAACTGGTCGTTCACCTCCGACCTGCGCATCCTCTGGCGAACCCTACGCACTCTGCGGGAGCAACGCGGCGCCTACTGACCCGCGCCTGCGGGACCGATGAGCTCGTCCACCTGAGCGCGCAGCGCCCGGATGAACGCCTCGAGCGAGAAGCCATCCGCGTGCCCCCGGATCGCCTCGGCGGACCAGGTGTGCCGCTCCCCGGCCGTGACGGCGGCAGCGACCGCCGCCGCCGTCGGTTCGGGGAAGAACAGCCCGCTGAGCCCCGGGTGGACGGTGTCCAGGTATCCCCCGGCCTCCAGGGCCAGGGTGGGCACCCCGAAGGCCGCCGCCTCCAACGGGGTGAGCCCGTAGTCCTCCAGGCTCGGGGCGACCAGGGCCAGGGCGTGCGCGTAGACCCAGCGAAGCTGCGCGTCGGTCAGTCCGGACACCAACCGGACGTTGTCCGGTAGGTCCGCGGTGAGCTGGGCCCGCAGCGGGCCGTCGCCGACGACGACGAGCCGACGTGACGGCATACCAGCGAAGGCGGCGATGACGATGTCGACGTTCTTGTAGGGCAGCAGCCGGGAGACCACGAGGTGGAAGCCCTCGTCGGCCCACTCCGCGAGCCTCGCCACCGGGGTGCGCTCACCGTCGTGGCCGACCGTGTGCGGCGCGGGCAGCACGGTCGCCTCGATCCCGTATGCCGCCCGCACCCGCTCGCGCACGACCCGCGAGTTGGACAGGTAGCGGGTCGCCGACGCGGCGGCGCGGCGGTCCCAGCGCAGCAGCCAGGGCCGTAGCGCCCGGAGGGCCAGCCGGACCGGAGAGCGCGGGCCGACGTCCCCAAGGTAGGCGTCGGTCTGGTAGAGCCAGCGAGCCGGGGCGTGGCAGTAGACGAGCTTGCGGCCGGTGACCGGTACGCCGTGGGCCCAGCCGCTGCTGGAGACGACCGCGATTTCGGCGTCGACCGGGAGCCGACGCACCGCATAGGGCAGCAGCGGCAGGGCGGCTCGGTGGCTGCGGCGCAAGCGTCCGATCCGGTTGATCGGCGAGGTGACGATCCGAGCCGTGGCGAACTCCGGATAGGTGCCGTCCGGGTCATAGAGGGTGGTGTGAATCGTCGCGTCCGGGAACGCCGCAAGCAGCGCGAGGACGACCCGTTCGGCTCCGCCGCGCTGGGTGAGGTAGTCGTGGACGATCGCGACCCGGGGCCGGGCCGGTCCGGACGACCCGGTCGACGTGGCTGACCCGGTCGACGTGGACGACCCGGTCGACGTGGCTGAGCCGGCGACCCGGTCCAGGACGGTCCGCATCTCGCGGACCCGGTCCGACCAGGTCGGCACATCCAGATCCGGTGGCGGTGGCCCGTCGCCGACCGGCGCCCCGGCACCCGGGACGGCGGGCGGCGCAGCGGGCAGCGCCGCGAGCACGGCGGCCGGGAAGTCCGCCGGCCCGGCAAGGGTCAGCCGCGGCATACCGGAGTCGAGGAAGCCGGCCACCGGGGTAGCCACCACCGGGCGCGCCGCGGCGCGGTACTCGTAGCGCTTGATCGGGTCGAGGCTCGCAGTGAACGGGGTGACCGAGTGCGGAACGAGCAACACGTCGGCGTGTCGCAGATAGGCCGGGACGGTGCCGGCCGGGCGCGGACCGAGCAGCAGCACGCCCGCCTCGGCGAGCGTGGCGGCATCGTCGGCGGACAGTGGGGCCGGACCGACGCAGACGACCCGCCCTCGCCCGGCCAGGGCCCGAGCCGTCGCCGCGAGCAACGGCAGGTCCATCCGGTCGGTGTGCACCGTCCCGACATAGAGCGCGACCGGTCCGGCGGGCAGGTCACCAGGGCGAGGGCAATCCCCCTGGTATGCCGCGAGGTCCACCGCGTTCGGCACGAGGACGACTGGCCGCGCGGTCGACTTGCTCGCCGCGAGGGCCGGGGAACAGACGACCACCTCGGCGGCCCGGTCGAGCAACAGCCGTTCACCCGCGACCAGTCGGGCGTGCTCCGCGGGTGTCCGGTCGGCCAGCAGCCAGTCGTCGGTGATGTCGTAGAGGGCCCGCCACCCGGTCCGGGACAGCACGACCGACCCGGTCGGGTCGTTCACCCAGAGCAGCGGGTCGACGAAGCCCAGGTCCGCGGCGGCATCGATGATGACGCGGGCCAGCCGTTCGTCGGCCCGGGCGTCCAGCGTGCGGGGCAGCCACTTGGTCGGTTGCATCAGCCAGAGCCGGCCCTCGGCGAGCCCGGCCAGCCGAGGGCCGGGACGCAGCCCGGCACCGGGGCGCAGCCCGGCACCGGGGCGCGGGATCTGGCGGGAACGCAGGGCGGCATACAGGGGATCGGCGGGCGGCTCGACAAAGAGGACCCGCAGCCGAGGGTCCTCGTGCAGCAGCCCGGCGACCAGGTGTTGGTTGCGGCGCCACACCTCATCCCAGGCCTCCAGGGACAGGACGACGAGATCCGTCACGAGCGACCCTCCACGACGCGACGGTAGACGGCCGCCGTGGCTGCCGCCTGATGCTCCATGGTGAACCTCTCCCGTTGCACCCGCCGCAACCGCTCCCCGTATGCCGCCCGCCCCGACTCGTCCTCGGCCAGCCGCCGCAGCCGATCGGCCCCCTCGGCGAGGTCACCGTAGAGCTGCCCGCCGGGCACCGACCCGACGGTCTCCAGGTGACCGCCCGAGCCGGCAGCGAGCACCGGCAGACCGGCGGCCATCGCCTCGAGGACGCTAAGGCCCAAGCCTTCCCGAGGGGTCGGGGCCAGGAGAATCCCGGCCGCGTCCATGAGTTCCCCGATGTCGGAGCGCATGCCGAGCAGATCCACGGACCCGGCGACCCCGAGCCGGGCAGCGCGCTCGGCCAACCGGCCGCGCATGCTCCCATCCCCCGCGATCTCCAGCCGCCAGCCCGCGTCGGCAAGCCCGGACCTGGCAAAGACCTCGACGGCGTCCTCGGTGCGCTTCTCCGGCTCAAGTCGCTGCGCGACGAGGACCACCCGACCCCGGGACACGCCCGTGGCGGGATCGATCAGCGTGCGGACGGGGACCCCGGTGTGGACCACCTCGGGGTTACCGCCGACCGCCTCGGCGACATAGCGGCTGACGGCGATCTCGGCGTCGACGAACCGTTCGGCCAGGAACGCCACCAGCCGTCCGGCGAGGTGCGAACCCGATCCTCGCCGGGCGGCGAAGTGGCGGGTGGCGATCACGGCCGGTCGCGGTCGGCGCCCCGCTCGGGCTGCGGGCGGCAGTGCCATCGCCACGGAGGTCCCGATCTCTGCGGCGGTCATGTGCACGTTGAGGACGTCCGCGCCTGCGCCGGCGAGCGCACCCCTGACCTGCCGGACCACGTCCATGACCGAGGCCGCGGGTGCATGGGGCAGGTCAGGACCCAGCCTCCGGCTCATCCGGGCCGGATCGCCGCCGATCACCCCGACGTCCATGCCCGCGTCGGCCTGGGCCCGGGCCAGCCCGGCCACGAAGCCCTCGACGCCGGCGAATCCGTCCGACCGGACGACATGGAGCACCCTCATCCCTGGTACGCCCCCGGGCCCGTCAACTCGCCGAAGAGCTTGAGGTAGCGCTCTGCGACCCTGCCCCACGAGTTGGCCAGGGCGGTATCGCGCGCCGCCTCGCGCAGGCCCGCCTGGTCGCGGGTGAGCAGTTCGGCGACGGCAGCCCGGATCGACTCCGGAGACGGTTCGACGATCCACCCGTTGCGGCCGGTTTCGATGAGTTCCGGGACTGAGCCGACCGCAGTGGCCACGACCGGGAGGCCACAGGACAAGGCCTCGAGGACGACGAGTGAGTGAGCTTCGTAGCTGCTGGCCAGGACGAAGACATCGGCGGCGTGGAAGGCCCACGTTGGATCGGCCACCGCGCCGATGAGATGCAGTCGTGAGCCCAGTGCCTTGGCCGCAGGGCGGCGTGCGTGCGCCTCGACGAGATCAGGTGTCCCGCCCACAACGAGGAGATGGACCCGCTCGGGCAATCCGGCGATGGCGTCGGTGAGTTGCGGAAGGCCCTTGCGGTCGAATTCGTGGCCGACGAAGAGCACCACGGCGTCGTCGGGGCCGATCGAGAGCCGCGCCCGGGCAGCCTGCCGTTCCGCCTCGGTGGCCGGGGTGAACCGGTCCGGGTCCACCCCGTTCCCGATGACCACACTCGGTGGACCGAGCCGGCCGTAGGTGCGACGCAAGGCGTCGGCATCCGCCGTGGTGAGACTGACGATCACCCGATGCACCCGGATGGACCGATAGCGCAGGGCGTCTCTGGCGATGGTGAACGGGTGCACGGGGTTGCGCAGGACCCGCCATCCAGCGTGCCCTCGGCGGCGCATCGACTCGAGAACGACCCCATGGTTGACGTAGACGTCGCCGACGAGGGCATCGTTGTGACAGACGACGATGGTGTCCGGGTGGGCGCGGCGGACGCCGCGGGCCAGCACCGATCCGACGGTGGAGAACCACGCGACCCGGGCCAAGAGGGCGAGCTTGCCGCGCAGCCCTGGTCCGGGCTTCGGGAGCCAGCCTCCTCTCGCCTCGGCCAGGGTGAAACGAGCAGTGGGTATGCCGTGGCGCCGCCACTCCGTCTCGAGCTGGTGCGCGACGCCGCCCACTCCGGTCCCGGGCCCGATCTCCGGGGCGACCTGCAGGATGCGCATCACACCCTCCCCTTGAGTCGCTCGGCTCGTCTGGTCCGTTCCTCCTCGTGCACGGCCTTCGCATGGGCGCCGAGGGCCAGCCCCGTGACGAGCCAGGGCAGCGATCCGGCCACCGCGACCCAGAACAGGTCGAACTGAGCTTGGGCGAGGCGGCATACGAGCACCATGAGCGGCAGGAGACCGTAGGCGGGGTCGATCCGGCGAAGCACGCCCATCGACCCGAAGAAGAGCAGCAGGAAGGCCGCCAGGCCGACGACGCCAGCCGAGGTGAGGATCTCGATTTCGGCGTTGGGGGGCTGGAAGCGCGCCTCGAACCGATCCGTGTACCACCACCGCAAACCGACGCCGAACCAGGGGTCCGTGAGCCAGACCTGGATCGAGTCGGCGAACCAGGTCAATCGTTGTTGGGTCGAATTGAACCGGTTGCCCGACTGGAGCTGGTCCTGGACCATGACACCAACCACGCCGATGGCCGCCACCACCACGAACAGCACGGCCCTGGACCTCCGGCGGTCCACCCGACGGCGGACAACGACGAGGAAGAAGACGATGACCAGACCGAGCATGGCCTGCCTGGACTGGGTCGCCGCAATCGCTGCGAGGAAGAGGCCCAGCAGCCAGCCGGACCGGCGTGGACGCCAGCCGAACCAGGCCGGGTTCAGGTAGGCCATCACCGAGGCGAGCCCCAACAACGTGCCGGCGAAGTTCTTGTGCATCGGGAACGGATAGCTGGGGAACACTGGCCCGAAATCCCGGCGGGCGTATTGAAGCGCAGCCGAGACCAAAGTGCCCAGGGCAATGACGGTGCAGGCGATCATGAAGAGCTTGATGGCCAAGGGCCCGCGACCGCCGCGGGCGACCGCCCAGCCGACAACCAAGGAACCGCTCACGAGCAGCCAGGCATGGAACCACTCAACGACGTTCGCGACATAGGGGTTAGCCACGACCGTGAGCAGAGTCGCGAATTGATAGACGCCGCTGAGGGCGAGGATCTGGGACAACTCCACGCTCATCGGCCGGTGACACAGCAGGACCGCGGGCACGAATGCCACGGCCAGGGCGGCGTCGGAGAGCGAGAGATCGAGCCCGCCGCCGCCGATCCGTTGCACGATGACAATGGCGGGAACGGCCAGCGTGGGGAGGGCGATGGGGTCGACCAAGGTCAGGCCAAGTGCCACGGAGGCCAGGGCGATACCTACGGCGACGAGCGGCTGGCGGGTGACGGAGACCCCAGCGACGACCATGAGCAGCACACTGACCAGGACCCCGATGACCCTCATGCCGGTCTCTCCTACCCGCGCGGTCGTCGTCATCGGGACACCGCGGTTCGCCGGACATCCGGTGGGAGATGCAGCTGCTCAAGTCGCAGTGGCCCCTCGCACAACACCCGAAGCCGACGCCGTGCCCGGTCACTGCGAACCCCGGACGTCACCGCAGCCCGGATGGCGGCTCCGGCAACCTCACCGGCCCGCGCGACTGCCCATCCCATCGCGCCATGGTGCTTGCGCAGATAGCGCTCCAAGCCGGCAATGAAGAGGATCTCTCGCCGGGCCGAGTCGGTGCTCGTCGCCGCACCCGTGTGCAGGACGCTGACGCTCGCCACGACCGTATGCCGCCAACCCAGCAGGGCCGCTCGCCTGGCCCAGTCGGTTTCCTCGGCGTAGAGGAAGAAGTCCTCGTCGAACCCACCGACGTGCTCGATGGCCTCGGCACGCAGGAGCAGGACCGATCCGATGGCGTAGTCCACAGGTTCCCGCCAGCCGGCCGCTCGAAGCACCCGACCAAGACCGAGCGCCGCGACCCAACTGCGCACCGGGGACGGGAAGGACCAGCCGACCCGGGTCCGGCGCCCCGCCTCGTCGACCTGGCTGGGTCCGGCGCTCGCGAGCTGGGGATCCGCGGCCAGGGCGGCACGGAGCTCGTCCAGGGCAACCGGGTCGAGCACGGCGTCGGGATTGAGAAGCAGGACGTCGGCTCCAGGAACGAGCCGCTCCCGCAACGCGATGTTGACCCCGCCGCCGAAGCCGCGATTGCCCCCGGCGTCGAGATAGCGAACCCCGGCGGCACGACAGACCTCCCGGACGTCGACCGACGCGGAGTTGTCGACCACCGTGACCGGCAGCCCGGCGACCGACCGCAAGGACCGCTCCAGCAGGTCCGGGGTGCCGTAGGCGACGACGACGACCTCGACGGGCCGGTCTCGGTCCAGCGCAGCCGGTGTCTGGGCAGCGAGCCGATAGAGCCGCTGGTACCGCTGCGCCACCTGCGGCCAGGTCGCCCCGGACGCCCGGGCCAACCCGGCGGCCCGCATTCGCTCCCAGCGCCCGGCATCGTCGACGACGGAGACAAGCGCGGCGCCCAGGGCTTGGGCATCGCCCGGAGGGACGAGCACTCCCGCGCCGCCCACGACGTCCGGGAGTGCGCCACTGTCGCTGGCGACGACCGGTATGCCGCTCGCCATCGCCTCGACGGCCACCCTGCCGAACTGCTCGACCCAGCCCGGAGTCGTCAGGGAGGGAATGGCGAGGACGTCGAGTCCGCGGTAGAAGCCGGCCAGGTCGGCCGTCTCCAAAGCGCCCGTGAACGTCACCCGCCCGGCCAGGGCCTCCGCCCGGGCGCGCTCGCGAAGCCCTGCCTCCGCCGGCCCGGCACCCGCCAGCCGCACGTGCAGCCGCGGTTGGTGGGCCACAGCGTCGAACAGGACGTCGATGCCCTTGTGCGAGGCGAGCCGGCCGGCATACCCCACGACGATCCGGCCTCCCGGCTCCGGCGGGAGGCGCGCGGGCTCGGCCGCGAAGACACCCGGATCGATTCCCAGCGGGATGACCTGTGGGCGTCCGGGAAACCCTCGGCGGATGAGGAGATCGCCGGCTGCCTCGTTGCAGACGCTGACGCCCCGGGCGTGCCGCAGTGCCCAGCGTTGCAGCACCCGAAAGGGCAGGGGGTAGCGCTTGTCGAGGTTCTGAGCGCTGTAGAGCACGTAGGGGGTGTGCCGCGCCCGCATCGCCCGCAGCAGCAGCAGCTCGGCGGTGGCCAATGCGAAGGGCTCCTCGTGCAGATCCAGCACGTCCCACGGCTCGCCGAGGGCCCGCCACAGCGGCCGGGGGTCGTAGAGGAACAGGGCGGGGTGGCGACCCACGGTAGCGACCCCCTGCACGGGTTCGCCCGGGCGCGGGACGAGCGGGACCGGCATACCGGCCTCGTCCCAGACCGCCGCGGACAGGAGGTGGACGTCGTGGCCGAGCGCGCGCAAGTGCCGTTCGCGTTCCCGCCAGGCGTCCACGACGGCGCTGTGGCTCACCCGCAAGACCCGCACCGCTGTGCCCCTCCCATGACGTCTCGACGCCAGCCTAGGGCGGTTTCCCCGGATCGCAGGGCCGTTCCAGGCAGGTGTGGGACGATGGCACTTCGGATTCCGGCGCCGGGGAGGGTAGCGACCGTGCAGTTGCGTGACTTGTTCGCCGTCCTGAAATCGCGATGGCGAACGGTAGCCGTCTGTCTGCTCGTCGTGGTCGGGGTGACCGCTGCGGTCACCATTGCGACGAAGCCCAGCTACACCGCGAGTGCGCGGATCTACCTCACCGTCGAGCGGCCTGCCGATCCCACCAAGGGCGACCCCGGTGGGGTCTCGGTGATGCGGTACAACGATCTCACCACCCTGGCCGAGGTGCTGAACTCGCCCATCGTGCTCGAACCGCTGCGAGCCGAGCTGGGGCTTCCATCAGGGGCCGGGGTCGGTGTCGCGCTGGGCATTTCGGAGAACGCCTCGGTGATGGACGTCATCGGCACGTCAAGCGACCCCGTCCTCGCGGCGGCGATCGCGAACAAGACCGGCCCGGTGCTGGCCAAGGTCGCGGTCCAGTTCTCCCCCCTCCTGTCGCAATCGGCCCCCATCGCCAACTCCGTGGCGATCACGACGGCCTCTCCTCCGGTGCTGCCCACCAGCCCGGACGTCCGGCGCAATCTCGTCCTCGGCATCCTGGTGGGGCTGGCGCTTGGCGTCGGCCTCGCGTTGATCCGACACGCTCTCGACACGAAGATCCGTACCGAAAACGACGTGCGGGCGGCCTCGGATCGGCCTGTCCTCGCACAGGTCCCGCTCAACGAGAGGGCCGCCGAGAACCCGATCTCGCTCGAGGACGACCCGAGTGGGCTCCACGCCGAGAGCATCCGGCGATTGCGCACCAACCTCATGTTCGTCGACGTCACCACTGGCAAACACGCCTTCGTTCTCACCTCGGCGATGCCGGGCGAGGGAAAGACGACCACGACGATCAACCTCGCGCGGGCCATCGCCGATGCGGGCGCGCGCGTCGTCCTCGTGGACGGTGACCTGCGCAATCCCTCCGTGGCCAAGACCATGGGGTTGGAAGGCGGCGTTGGGCTGACGACGGCGCTCTTGGGCCGCGCCTCCCTTACCGAAGTCCTCCAGCCCTGGGGAGACTCCGGGTTGTGGGTGCTCGCCGCGGGTCAGATCCCCCCGAACCCGAGCGAGCTACTCGGGTCCCGTCCCATGGCGGAGCTGTTCGAGAAACTCTCGACCGACTTCGACTTCGTCCTCATCGATTCCCCGCCGCTCGTCCCGGTCATCGACGCCGTGCTCTTGCAGCGGCTCGCCGGCGGGCTGGTCATGGTCGTCGCCGCCGAGCGGAGCCGGAAGAAGGACCTTCAGACCGCGCTGACCTCCCTGCGGACCGTAGACGTCGAACCGGCTGGTTTCGTACTCAACTTCGTCTCGCTGAGCGGTGCGGACCACTACCGCTACGGCGCCTATCGCAGCCAGCCCAAGTCAGGTCGGATCGCCGCAGGATCCTCGCCGCGCCCCCCGAAGGCAGGCGACGCGAGCCGACGCCTTCGGTGAACCCGTCAGCCTGAGGGCGCCACGGTCCTGAACAGGCCAAGCTGCCCAAGGTGGGCGAGGCACGCTTCGACTGCCGTCCGAACATCGGCCACCGGCACCTGGTACGCCGCTGCGACCGCCACTGCAGTGTCCACGACATCCGGGTCCAGAGCGCAGTCGAGAACGAGAGAGGCTACCGAATCGAGCACGAGGATCGGTCCGTCGGGAAGCGAGGCGAGGTAGGTGAGCCCATCGCGGAGGACCATCCCCGTGTCAGGAGCCAGCTCTCGGCGAACGCGGGGTTCGTCCGGCTGGATCATGTCCGACCTCTCGCCCGATGGGTCAGCTCGAGGAATCCGAGGCGGAACCGGCCAACGAATTCCTGAATCACCTCGGCGCGCGTCGGGCGCCTGCCCAGCACGATGGCGAGATGGTCGGTGTTGACCAAGAGCGCCCGGGCGGCAACCTTCGCCTTTTCCCCCAGGGTCGGAGCCAGGGCAATCCGAGCTCGCCACTCCTGGGTCCGGGAACCCCCTCGGGAGGCGACGACCCAGAGTCGGTATGCCGGGTCGCTCGCGAACTTGTCCAATTCACCGGTCAGGGCGGCCCAGCCAACGTGCGCGTCGAACTTCTCGACGAGCGAGAGGATCGCCGCGCGCCGCTCCGGTGCGGCGCGCGTCCAGGCATGGTCAATGTCTTGCTGCGCACGCGAACTGCCGTGAGAGCGTGCTGCGTGGAGGAGCAGGATGAGGGCCTGGCTCGCCGGATCGGGCAATCGACAGGGGACCCCAGCAAGAGGAACCTCGATACAGCTCTCTTGGAGTTGGTCGAAGGCATCCTCGGGCGCCAGCCCAACACCAGGAACGAACCTGTGGACGTCCATGTGTCCCCAGACCTCATGAGCGAACGTCTGTGAGTGTTCGAACGACGAACCGGTAGCGAAGCGGTCCAGCGCTGTCCATCCATGGGAGGCGAGAAGACGCAGCCAGCGGTTCAGCTGGTCGGGCCTCACCAACACGTCGACATCCGAGGAGCCCCGATCTGCAGACGCGACGCTGGGGTCCATGCCTGGCCCCTTGAGGACGATCACGTCCACCCCGGCCTGTCGAGCGAGCACCGACGTGGCTGCATGGGCGAGCTCGACCTGGACTGTCATCGGCACCATAGTGCCAATACCGTTCGACGACATGCTCACCGAGCCCTACTGAATCTCGCTCAGGGCACCAGCGGCCACAAGCTCGTCCACAGCCCGGGCCACGAGCTGCGGCGCATCCGGGTGCTCGCCGTGCGCGGCTACCGCGGCGTCGACCATCTTGTCCACAGTGGTCGGTTCCTCGCACTGCTCCCAGATCGTGGCACCGACGCCGGACAAGCGCACGGGAATGCCGCCAAGCAGAACCAGGATCTCCCCTCCGCTCGCCACCGCGTCGACATACGCCGATCTCACGAAGCCACCAGAAGCTCTCGAAGTCACGGCCGCGGCGGGGGGCACGTGGGCCCAGGTCGCCCGCGCGTCAAACCGACCGAACGCCCGATCCGACATCAGAGCCGTGAGAAGCCCATCAGTCGAGGCGATGTCGGAATAGGCGAGGGAGAACACGCCGCCACATGCATCGACCTGCCGACACACTGCAGCCAAGGGCTGATCGAGAGCCAACAGCCCGGAGGATGCCTCAATGAGCGCCAACACCGCATCGATCAGCCCGACGGGCTCAAGTCGCGGCTCCACCGCCTCAGGCCGCCGACGCAAGAGAACGATCCGCGCAAGAAACAGCGAAGCAGCGGCACGGCAGAGTCCGAGGTCATCCGGCCCAAGGCTCGCCTTGAACCGCCCCGGCGTGTCCGGAGACTTACTGGTTTGAGGGCTCCAGCTCGTGCT
>CAZNLX010000003.1:0-23471 GCA_964573925.1 uncultured Intrasporangiaceae bacterium | reverse complement strand
GGCCCTGCAGCTCAGCGGCCCCAAGGGGGAAACCGACGGGCCCCCGGACTTCTCCTGCACCTCGTTGCGCGGCATGGGCATCGGCGACGCCCGCAGCACCATCCTCGTTGCCGACCTGCCGATCCTGGTGAGCCAGTTCGGACTGGACGCCGCCGCCGAGGCGACGCTGCGTAGCGGCGGGATCGTCGTCAGCGCCGACAAGGCCAAGGCGCCGGTCTGGACGCAGTACCCAGGAGGCGGCTGGGGCAGCTCCGAGCCGATCTACGGACAGGTGGACATCGTCAACGGCGCCGTCACCTTCGCGAAGGGAACCGTCGTCTACGGCCCCGACGCACCCGCGGAGCCGACCGACGCCGCCAGGTTCACCGTCAAGGCCTACCCCGTGCCGGCCAAACAGCTCAACCCCGGCAGCTTCGGGATGGCCGGCCCGAGCTTCGAGATGTTCGAGATGGTGGGGGCCCTCGTGACCACCGAGACGGCGAAGTCGCTGCAGTGGCCCACGACCATCACCGAGGCCACCATCGTCGACCCACGCGGACCGATCAGCGAGGAGGCGGAGGCCGCCATCACGGGTGCGGCCGCCGAGAACAACCTCGGCTGGGTGTACGTCGAACGGGGCTTCCAGCCCTACGACAAGACGCTCGCACGCATCGTCTTGAGCGTCATCGGCCTCATCATCCTCGTCGCCACCCTGGTCTCCACGGCACTGTCGACGGCCGAGACCCTGCCGATGATGGGGACCTTCGCGGCCGTCGGTGCCACGAGAACGACCCGGCGCAATCTCGCCGCCGCACAGGCCGGGACCCTCGGTGTCATCGGTGCATTCATCGGCATCGCCGTCGGTTTCGTCCCCGGCATCGCCCTGGCCCGCTCGGCGACCAGCTTCGCGATCTACACCATGGAGGGCGGACCGCCAGAGGCGATCGACCCGACCGTGGTCATCCCGTGGCTGCAACTCGCGGTCCCCGTGATCGTCGTCCCGCTCATCGCTGCCGCGCTCGCCTGGCTCGCCATCCGCAGGGCGCCGACGGTGACCCGCCGCTTGACGTGACCCAGGCCATGCAACGGCGAGGGCCGCGGCGACGTCCAACCACACAGTGCGACTGTTCCGCATGAGGTGAGTGGGCGGCATACCCAGGGGGTATGCCGCCCACCCCCTTTCCGCCGCCGCCCCCGGCGATCCGTGCGGCAAGATGGAACCCATGACCGACCAACCCCGCGAGCATGCCGCCGACTCCGACGAGAGCCGGATCGTCGTCATCACCCCCGAAGGCATGGGGGTGGCCTCACCGCCTCGGGCAGTCGCGGACGGCGAGGAGCGCGAGGGCCGCGAGGAGGGCAACCCGGCCGATCTTGTCGAGCAGCCGGCCAAGGTCATGCGGATCGGCTCGATGATCAAGAACCTCCTCGATGAGGTGCGCAACGCCCCGCTCGACGAGGCCGGCCGCAAGCGCCTCGCCGAGATCCACCGCCGCTCGATCAACGAACTCAAGGACGGCCTCGCCCCCGAGCTCGTCGCGGAGTTGGACCGGATCGCGCTGCCGTTCGATGAGAGCGCGCCCAGCGACGCCGAGTTGCGGATCGCTCAGGCCCAGTTGGTCGGCTGGCTCGAGGGGCTCTTCCACGGCATCCAGACCGCACTCGTCGCCCAGCAAATGGCCGCGCAGCAGCAACTGGCCGGGATGCGTCGCGCGCTGCCGCCCGGCCATCCCGACGCGGGCGCACCGGCAGGGGGAGGTATGCCGGGCGGTTTCCCCTCCGGACCGGTCGGCTCCCGTGGGGAGCAGGGTCACTCCGGCCCCACCGGGCAGTACCTCTAGGCCGCACCCCCCGCGGGGCCCAAACACCTCTGGCCGAGTGCCGACCACGGCGACGACATGTCGTGTCGACCCTGCCTGCCCACCCACAGGCTGGTCTATTATTTGCGTATGAATGCAAGTATGCCGCCACACGACGAGTCACTCGACGACGTCGTCACTCTGGCGGTCGAGGTGTTGCGGATCCTCGCCGACCCGACCCGGTTGCGGATCGCGGTGCGGCTGGTCGACACCGAACTCTCGGTGAGTGAGCTGGCCGAGGCCGTGGGCCGACCAGTCCCGGGGGTCTCGCAGCACCTGGCGAAGATGCGACTTGCCCACCTCGTCTCGACCCGCAGACAGGGGACGACGGTGCTCTACCGGATCGACGACGAGCACATTCGCCAACTCGTCCTCGACACCACCCGACACGTCGAGCACCTGCTCAGTGACCGACCCGCCCACCACGAGCCCAAGGCCTTGCTGTGAGCGCGCCCCCGCACGACCACGAGCACCACGCGACTCACGGGCACCCGCACGACCACGACCACGAGCACGGGCACACCCACGGCGATGAGGCCGACGCGCACCTCGTACACGCCGGCCTCGCACACGGCGGCCACGGTCACGGCGGCCACGGTCACAGCCACGATGCGGCGCTCACCGACGACCTGCTCATGTCGACCTCGGCCGGCATCCGGGCCTCCGTCATCGGGCTGCTGGGGCTCCTGGCTACCGCCATCGTCCAACTCGTCCTCGTCGGGCTCACCGGATCGGTCGCGCTGCTCTCGGACACCGTCCACAACCTGGGCGACTGTCTCACCGCCCTGCCGATCTGGCTCGCCTTCCGGCTCGCTCGGCGCCCGGCGACGGATCGCTTCACCTACGGACTCGGTCGGGTGGAGGACCTCGCGGGGCTGCTCGTCGTCGCGGCGATCGGAGCGTCCGGTGTGTATGCCGTCATCGTCTCCATCGATCGACTGCTGCACCCGACGGCGGTGGACCACCCGTGGATCGTCGTCGCAGCCGGGCTCGTCGGAGTCGTCGGCAACGAGGCGGTCGCTCGGTATCGGATCGCCGCCGGTCGCCGGATCGGATCCCTGGCCCTCGTGGCCGACGGCGAGCACGCCCGCTCCGACGGGCTGACCTCGCTGGCGGTTGTCGGCTCCGGCGTGGCGAGCCTGGTCGGCTGGGCGTGGGCCGACCCGATCGTGGGGTTGATCATCGCGGCGCTCATCGGCGCCCTCTTGGTGCGGACCGGGCGGGCGATCGTCGGGCGGCTGCTCGACGCGGTCGACCCCGAGCTCGTTGCCCGAGTCCGCGCGGCCGCGCACGATCACCACGGCGTCACCGGCGTCGGCGACATCCGGGTCCGCTGGATGGGTCACCGCGCCCGCGCGGAAGTCGACATCGTCGTCGAGGGCAGCCTCACCACGGCCGAATCCCACGCCCTGGCCGACGACGTCGAGGACCGCATTCGATCCGCGGCCCCGGAGGTCAAGCAGGTGTGCGTCCGCACCCTGCCGACCCCGACACCGGCCACCAGACCGCAGTGACCACCAGTCCGCACTGACCACCAGTCCGCACTGACCGCCGGTCCACCGTGACCGCCGGTCCACCGTGACCGGTCAGCCCAAGGCGGTCGCCGCTGCCCGGCCGGCAATCCGGCCGGAGTAGAGGCACCCACCGAGGAAGGTCCCCTCCAGCGCCCGGTAGCCGTGCACCCCGCCACCGCCGAAGCCGGCGACCTCGCCGGCGGCATACAGGGCTGAGACGGCGGTGCCATCGGCGCGCAGCACCCGCCCGGAGAGATCGGTCTGCACCCCGCCAAGGGTCTTGCGGGTGAGCACCGACAGCCGGACGGCGATGAGCGGCCCGGCGGCCGGGTCGAGCAGGGCGTGCGGCGCGACCGTCCGCACCAACCGGTCACCGCGGAACCCGCGCGCGGCACGAACAGCCATGAGCTGCAGGTCTTTTCCGAACTCGTTGTCCACCTGCAGGTCGCGCTCGCGGAGGATCCGGTCGACCCGCTCGGGGTCAAGGGGCGCCTGGGGCGTGATCGCGTTCATCCCGGCGACGAGCTCGCGCACCGTCGGCGCGACGACGAAGTCCTCCCCGTGGTCGAGGAATGCCTGAACCGACGGGGGCACGCTCGCACGTGCCCGCCCGATGACGTCCCGCAACGACTTGTTGGTCAGGTCGAGATTCTGTTCGGACCCGGAGAGCACGAACTCCTTCTCCGCGATCCGCTGGTTGAGGATGAACCAGGAGTGATCGAACCCGGTCCGGCGCAGATGCGTCAGCGTCCCCAACGTGTCGAAGCCCGGGAAGAGCGGGGCCGGGAGCCGGTTGCCGGCCCCGTCGAGCCAGACCGACGACGGACCGGGGATGATCCGTATGCCGTGCCCCGGCCACACCGGGTCCCAGTTGTGCAGGCCCTCGACGTAGTGCCACATCCGGTCGCGATTGACGATCCGGCCACCGGCCCGGGCGGTGATCCCCCACATCCGCCCGTCGACGTGGGCCGGCACCCCGACGACCAGGTGGTCAGGCGGTGTGCCGAGGCGCTCCGGCCAGGCGGCCCGGACGAGATCGAGGTTGCCGCCGATGCCGCCGCTCGCGACGATGACGACGCCCGCGGACAGCTCGAACTCGCCGACCGGTTCGCGCGACGTGGCCACTCCGCGCGGCAGGTGGGTCGGCGCCAGTCGGGTCCCGCGCACCCCGGTGACGACGCCCTGGGTCAGCACGAGGTCGTCCACCCGGTGCCGGAAGGCATAGCGCAACCGACCGGCGACCTCGGCCTCCTTGGCCAGCCGGACGAACGGCTCGCACACTCCCGGACCGGTCCCCCAGGTGACGTGGAACCGCGGCACCGAATTGCCGTGCCCGTTGGCGGTGCCGTCGCCTCGTTCGGCCCAGCCGACGACGGGGAAGATCTTGACGTCGAGCCCGGACAACCAGGCACGCATCTCCCCCGAGGCGAAGTCGACATAGGCCCGGGCCCACCGCTTGCCCCAGTGGTCCTCGCCGAGGCCGCTGCCCGCACCCCTGCCGACCCCTGGACCGGGTTCCAACCGGTCCCATCCCGCCGAACCCTTCCAGTCCGACCAGGCGAGCGAGTTCGAGTCCTTGATCCCCATCCGGCGCTGCTCGGGGGTATCGACGAGGAACAGCCCGCCGAGCGACCAGAACGCCTGACCGCCGAGGTTCTCCCGCGACTCCTGGTCGATGACGACGACCCGCTTGCCGGCGGCGACCGCCTCCGTGGCCGCGACCAAACCGGCGAGACCGGCCCCGATGACGATGACGTCGGTATCAGGCATGGGCGCATCGTACGCACCCCGGCGAGCCGTCTACCGTAGGACTGTGAGCACCACGCGAAGCCAGCCCAGCGGCATACCCACTCCGTCGTCTCGTGACGAGGTGCCGCTGCGCCCCGTCCCTGCCTGGGGAGTCGCGAGCGCGATCGCCGCCCCGGTCATCCTCGCCGCCGGATATCTGTATGCCGCGTCGCTCACCCCCGGCTTCAACCCGGTCAGCCAGGGCCTATCCGATCTCGGCGCGATCTCCAGCGGAACCCGCTGGTTGGTGGCGGCCGCCTTGCTGCTGGTCGGGGTGAGCTACATCGTCACGGCCGTCGCGCTGCGGCCGGCCGACACCGCGGGGCGCTGGCTGCTTGGCGCGGCCGGCGTGATGATGTGGTGGGTCGCGCTCATCCCGAACAATGTCGTCGGCAAATTCACCCTGCGGCATACCCTCGGCTCGGCCTTCGTCTTCGGGCTGCTGGCCCTGTGGCCGGCGATGAGCGGACACAGCGGGCCACGAGTGCCGTGGCCGCTGCGCCGCCGGGTCGGCGTGATCATCTCGATCGTCGCCTTCGTGCTCATCGAGCTCACCCTGTGGGGGCTGATCCTGCGCGCGGACACCGACGGCGCGCGCGAACTGCTCCTGTATGCCGTGACCGCCCTGTGGCCCCTGGTCGTCGTCCTGTGGACGAAAGTCCGGGGGGCAGGGTGGGCCTACCCGCCGGTGCGTCGCCACCCAGCCCCGCGCCGCTAGGGCGCTTCCCCACGACCGGGCGGCAGCGACCCGGCGGTGGCCGACTCAGCGCCGGGTGTAGACCTTCCCGGCCTGGGTCTGGCCGAGCAGTTGCGGCACCGTCACCAAGGTGAACCCGCGGGACTTGAGGGCCCGGACGATGCCCGGCACCGCCTCGATCGTGCTCGCGTGGATGTCGTGCATGAGGATGATCGAGCCGGACCGTGCCGTGGCCAGGGCCCGGGTCGTCGTCACCGATGCACTGCGGTTCCTCCAGTCCTCGGTGTCGACGTCCCAGAGGATGATCGCCTGCCCGAGGGTGGTCACCTGGGCGTTGTAGGAACCGTAGGGCGGACGCAGCAGGGTGCTCGTCAGGCCGGTCGCCTTGGTGATCTCGGCGGAGGTGCGGTCCACCTCGGAGCGGGCGTCGTCGAGCGACAGTCGCTTCATGTCCCGGTGGTCCCAGGTGTGGTTGGCGACGACCATCCCGCTGCGGACCATCCGGGCGACGAGGTCCGGGTGGACCCGGACGTTCTGGCCGAGGACGAAGAAGGTCGCCGTCACGCCCTCGGCGACCAGGCTGTCCAGCAGCCGCCCGGTGAGCGGTCCGGGGCCGTCGTCGAAGGTGAGCGCGACGCACTTGACCGACGCACAGTCCACCGCCGGGCCGGGCGACTGTGCGTTGCCGGCGGGCGCGCTGGTCGGCGCCGGGCCGGCCGAGGTGGGCGCGGCCGACGTGGGCACCGCCGAGGTCGGCACGGACACGGCATACGGCAAGCCGGAGGCGACCGCCTGCGCAACCCGGCGACCGCGCTCGGAGAGCACCGGGGTGACGGTGGCCGATGGGAGGGTGACCTTGAGGTTGCCCGACGAATAGGGGGCCGCGGTCCCCTGGTCGAGCAGGACGACGAGTTCGCCGGCGGCGGTGAGGCTGACATCGCTCATCAGGTCCTCGGCCCGCGCGGCGGTGGGGTCGTCAGGGTCGGTCGGGTTCGGTCCGATGGTCGGGTGCCCGAGGCTCTTCACCGCCGCTCGGATGAGACCGGCGAGTTGCTCCCGACCCGACGGTTCGACCAGGTCGAGACCGGTCCAGGTGGTGGTCCCGTCGCCGTAGAACACCTTGTGCGCGGTTCGCCCGCTGGCCCCGCCGAACTCAAAGGTCTCCATCCGGATGCCGAGCACCGGACCGGAGGCGGTCACCACCTGCCAGCCGACGTTGAGCTCGGGTGGTGCGTCCGAGCTCGGCACGGCCTCCTTGCGGAAGGCCGTCTCGACCGAGCCGGCCCAGCTCGCGATGTCGGCAGTCAACTGGTCCTGGCCGGGGACGACCGGGCGGCGCACCGAGACCGGGAGCGCGGGGTCGTCGCCCATGCTCTGGGCGATGGTGATCCCCGCGACGGACAGTTCGGAAACCGGCATACCGGTGACACCGCCGGGTGCGCCGCTGCTGGTGACGGTCCCGGAACCGGAGGGGGGCGCGGGATTCGCGACGGGGGCGGCCGTGCAGGCCCCGAGAACGACAATGGCGGCGACCGGGGTCGCCCACCATTGGGCTCGTCGAGAAAGCCTGCTCGCGAAACGTCCCCTCATGCGTGCCATCCCGAGTCTCGAATGTCCGACTCGGTCAGCCTAGGCGCTGCAACCGCTCACCCTGTGGAATTCCTGTGGTATTCCGCGAGCCGGTTCATCGCCTCGTCCATGTCCTCGGTCGTCCCGGCGAAACAGATCCGGACAAAGCCGCGCCCGTCCAGGGCCGGGTCGCCGCCGGAAAGCGGCGGCGCGAAGTCGACACCGGGGGTGAGCGCGACCCCGGTGGCGTCGAGAACCTCCCGGCACCACCGGGTCGAGTCGTCCGTGAGATGGCTGACGTCGAGATAGAGATAGAAGGCGCCGTCGGGCGGGGCGAGCCGATCGATGCCCAACTCGGGGAGGCGCCGCAGGAGCAGGTCGCGGTTGACGGCATACCGGCTGACGTGCCCGTCGAGCTCGACGCGCGCCTCCGGCGAGAAGGCGCCCACCGCGGCGACCTGGGAGACCGCGGGCGGGCAGATGTTGAGGTTGCCGACGAGCACCTCGACGGGGCGGACCAGGTGCTCCGGCAAGACCAGCCAACCGGCCCGCCACCCGGTCATCGAGAAGTACTTGGACAGCGAGCCGACGAGCACGCTCTCGCGGGAGGTCTCCCAAGCGCTGGCGCACCGTCGGCCGAACGAGATGCCGTGGTAGATCTCGTCGCTCACCAGCAGGGTGCCGTGGTCTTGGCACCAGCGGGCAATCGCGGCGAGTTCCTCGGGGTCGATGATCGTCCCGGTGGGATTGCTGGGGCTGGCGACGACGAGCCCGGCCGGCGGCTCCGGCAGCGCCTCGAGCATGGCGACGGTCGGCTGGTAGAGGGTGTCGGGGCCGCAGTCGAGCTCGACGACCCGCACACCGAGGGCCTGCAGCGTGTTCCGATAGGCCGGGTAGCCGGGCCGGCTCATCGCCACCGTGTCGCCGGCGTCGAAAGCGGCGAGGAAGAGCGCGGTGAAGCCGGCCGACGAGCCGGTCGTGACGACGATCTGCGCGGGGTCGACGGTGAGGCCGTAGCTCTGCGCGTAGTGCCGCGCGATCGCCTCGCGCAGCGGGAGTATGCCGGTCGCATCGGTATAGCCGAGCACCTCGCCCTCCAGCGCGCGGACCGTCGCCTCCCGGGCGGCCCGCGGCGCCGGCGTGGACGGCTGGCCCGCGCACAGGGCAATGACGTCACCGTGTGAGGCCTGGCGGAGGGTGGCCGCCTTGATGACCTCCATGACGTGGAACGGCTCGACCGCCCCCCGCTCGGACAACCGCACGGCGCGCCCCTCAGGCGGGGTCGGGTGCCGAGGTGGTCTCGGCGAGCACGACTGTGCCGTCGGACTTCTGAGCGGTGTCCTCGAAGCGCACGAGGGTGATCCGGTGGTTGTCCATCTCCAGCACGGTCATCCGGCCCGACTCGAGCGGCACGACATCGCCGACGCTCGGCACGCCACCGACGAGCTTGTAGACCAGTCCGGCGAGCGTGACGTAGTCGTCGTCCTCCGGGAAGGGGAAGTTGACCATGTCGACGAGGTCGGCGATCCGCATCGAGGCGTCGATCTCGTAGGCGCTGCCGGTGAGCTTCTTGACCCGCCGCTCCCGGTGGGTGAACTCGTCCTCGTAGTCGCCGACGATCTCCTCGAGGATGTCCTCGAGGGTGATGATCCCCTCGGTGCCGCCGTACTCGTCGATGACGATGGCCATTTGCTGGCGGGTGCGCTTGAAGTCCCCGAGCAGGTCGTTGAGCGGTTTGCTGTCCGGGACGAGGAACGGCGGCTTGGCGAAGTCCTTGACCGGCTTCTTGCTCGCCTTGGAGAAACTGTCCGAGCCGCTGTGTTCGGCCACGTAGGTGAGCAGTTCCTTGATCGCGACCACACCCGTGATCCGGTCCAGACTCTCGGTATAGACCGGGAAGCGGGCGTGCGGAATGTCCCGGAAGTAGCGCAGCGCGTCGCCCAGGGCGGCGTCCTCTTGGAGTGCCCGGATCTGGGTGCGTGGCACCATCGCGTCGCGGACGGTCTGCTCGTCGAGCTCGAAGACGCCGCGGATCATCTCGGTCTCTTCGGGGTCGAGCATGCCGTCCTTCTCGCTCGCCTCGAGGATCATCCGGATCTCCTCGACGCTCATCGTGAAGTGGCTCTCGCCGTGGCCGCCGACGTTGCCCTGGCCGGACACACGCAACAGCAGGTCGGAGGCCCACTTCATGACGAAGATGAGCGGGCGGAAGGTGAGGTACATGAGGTTGATGAGCTTGCCGACCCGCATGCTGATCGGCTCGGCCTTGTGGAAGGCCAGCACCTTGGGTGCGAGTTCGCCGCCCACGATGTGCACGAACGAGACGACGATGAAGCCGAGGATGTAGGCCACGAGGTGCGCCGTGTGATGCAGCGCGTCGTGGTCCCCGAGGGCGGTGAAGAGGGCGACGACCCACGGGTCGATGACCGTGTGCAGCGTCTCCATGCCGACGGCGCCGAGGCCCAGCGACACGAGGGTGATGCCGATCTGGGTCACCGAGTAGAAGCGCTCGGGCTCCTCGTGGAGGAGTTTGACGGTCTTGGCCTTGCCGTTGCCGTCCTCGGCCAACTGCCGGATCCGACTGCGCCGGGCGGACGAGATCGCAATCTCAGACCCGACGAAGAAGGCATTCCCGGCGACGAGCAGAAGGATGATGGCCAGCCGCAGCCATAGCGGCAGGTCTTCCATGAAAGACCACTCCTCGGGGTCGGCGGTGTCGCGCTCGGACACCTGCGCCCGTGGGCGAGTGTACGGCCCGCCAACACCGGATCACCGGGGGATGAACGTCCCGAATCCGGTGAACGGCATCACGTTGACGCCGACCGTCGCTTGGCGTCCTCGTCGATGAGCCGGTTGATGAGCTGCTGCACCTCGTCGCTGCGCGGGATGTTGCGCAGCAACTCGTCGGCGGAGTCCCCGGCCGACTCGATGTTGAGCGTGCCGGACCGGATGATCCGGTCGAAGAGGGTCTGCCGGAAGGACACATCGGTGATCTTCGACAGGGTGATGTCCTTGCCGGACTTGCTGAGGATCCCCTTGCGGACCATGACCCGGTGGCTGGTGATGACATAGTGCGTCGTGCGCCACCGCAGGTAGGGGACGATGACGAGCGGGACGGCCACGACGACGAGGACCGCGATGGCGATCCACTGCAGCCGGTTGCCGGTGCTGTCGTCCGGGGTCGCCCAGGCGGTGCCGACTGCCAGCACGGCCAGGACCACCCCGAGCAAGGTCGGGCCGAGCACCGTCCAGGGGTGCGGGTGCAGGCTGCGTTCAACCTTCTCGCCCTGGGCGAGCACGTTCTCGGGAAACCCCATGGCCCTCACGATAACCCGGTGGCAGGCTGTCGCCATGGGCCAGCGGATGTTCGTCGCCGTCGTGCCGTCCGAACAGGTGCGCGAGGATCTCGCGGACTTCCTCGACGCCCGGCCCGGGATGCGTTGGACGCCGCCGAACCTCTGGCACATCACCCTCGCCTTCTTCGCCGCAGTCCCCGAACATCGGATCGACGAACTCGTCGAGAGACTGGCGACGAAGGCGAGCAAGCGGCATACCTTCACGACGGCAGTCGCGGGGGCCGGAGCCTTTCCCCATCCCGCGAAGGCGAGCGTCCTGTGGCTCGGCCTCGACGGCGGCACGGCCGACGTCGAGCACCTGGCGGCCGCGGCCCGGGCCGCGGGTGGCCGGGTCGGCGCGCCCCCGGACGGGGCCCGGTTCCGGCCGCATCTCACGCTGGCGCGGCTGCGGCCACCGATCGAGGCGACCCGTTGGTTGCGGGTCCTGGACACCTATCGGAGCCCGACCTGGGAGGTGGCCGACATCGAACTCGTCGCGAGCTATCTCGGCGAAGGCCCGGGCGGGCGGCCGCGCTACGACACCGTCGCCCGGCTCCCGCTCGGGCAGCCGGCCCGGCATCCCTCGGAGGTGTGATCATGACCGAGCCGCTGCTGCGCGGACTGCTCGACCCCGCCCGCGCCGGCACCAGGGTCCGCATCGGGGACGAAAGCCTCTCGTATGCCGCCCTGCTCGCCTCCGCCGCGAAGGTCGCCGACGAGCTCGTCGCGGCATCGGTGCGGCGGATCGCCGTGGACGCCACGGCGAGCCTGAACACCGTGGTCACGGTCGTCGGCGCGCTGCTGGCCGGAGTGGCAGTCGTGCCGATCCCGGCCGATGCCGGTCCGGGCGAGCGCGCCCACATCCTGCGTGATTCGGGCGCCACGGTCTGGGAACCGGCCGACGCCGCCGGATCGACCGGTGAGGGCCCGGCGGGTGGTGAGGGCTCGGCGGGTGGTGAGGGCCCGGCGGGTGGTGAGCGGGCGGCATACCGCAGGGGCGGGGTCGACCCGGACGAGGTGGCGTTCGTGCTCTACACCTCGGGCACGACCGGGCTGCCCAAGGGCGTCCTGCTGTCCCGGCGGGCGATCGCGGCGGGTCTCGACGCGCTCGCCGACGCTTGGGCGTGGACGCCGGACGACGTTCTCGCACACGGACTTCCGCTGTTCCACGTGCACGGGCTCGTGCTCGGGGTGCTTGGCCCACTGCGGATCGGGGGCGGGCTGCGGCACGTCGGCCGCCCCACGCCCCAGGCGTATGCCGCCGCGGCCCGCGACGGCGCGACGATGTTCTTCGCGGTGCCGACGATCTGGTCCCGGATTGCCGCCGAGCCGGCCGAGGCCGCCCCGCTGAGGTCGGCCCGGCTGCTCGTCTCGGGGTCGGCGGCGCTGCCGGTGCCGGTCTTCGAACGGTTGCGGGAGCTGACCGGGCACGAGGTGTGCGAACGCTACGGGATGACCGAAACGCTCATCACCGTGGCGACCCGGGCCGACGGAGCGCGACGCGCCGGGTGGGTCGGGGTGCCGGTCGCCGGGGTGACGACCCGGCTCGTCGGGGAGTCCGGAGAGTCGATTCCGCACGACGGTGAGACGGTCGGGGAGTTGCAGGTGCGCGGGGCAACGCTCTTCGACGGCTACCTCGGACTGGCGGAGGCGACGCGGGCGGCATACGCGCCGGACGGGTGGTTCCGCACCGGTGACGTCGCGACGATCGCGGCGGACGGATCGCACCGGATCGTCGGGCGGGCGTCGGTGGACCTCATCAAGTCCGGCGGCTACCGGATCGGGGCCGGTGAGATCGAGAGCGTCCTGCTCGGGCACCCGGCCGTCGCGGAATGCGCGGTCATCGGGGTGCCCGACCCTGATCTCGGGCAGCGGATCGTCGTCGTCGTCGTGCCGTCGAGCGAGCCGGCCCCGGCGCCGGACACGCTGGCGCAGGAGTTGGTCGACCTCGTCGTCCGCGAGTTGTCGGTGCACAAACGACCGAGGGAGGTGCGCTTCGTCGAGTCGTTGCCCCGCAACGAAATGGGCAAGGTCCAGAAAGCGCGCCTGTGAACTGACGTTCAGGACACTGAGGTGGTGGGGGAGAATCCGGGCATGGACGCCACCCACTGGGACACCCGGTATGCCGCCGCCGATCTCGTCTGGTCGGCCGGACCCAACGCGACAGTGGTCGCGCTGACCGCCGGCCTGGCGCCCGGACGCGTCCTCGACGTCGCGGCCGGGGAAGGCCGCAACGCCATCTGGCTCGCCGAGCAGGGCTGGGACGCCGTGGCGGTGGACTTCTCCCGCGTGGGGCTCGATCGGGCCGAGCGCATCGCCGCCCAACGACTCACCGCCGCGCGCCAGGCCAGCGAGGCGGCCGGAACATTCCGGGCGACCGGGACCTTCCTGGCGGTGGCCGCCGACGTGACCGACGGCTGGGAGCCGGAGCGGGCGGCATACGACCTGGTGCTCGTCGTCTTCCTGCACCTGACCCGGGAGCCACTCGCGGCGGTGCACCGGGCCGCGGCGCGGGCCGTCGCGCCCGGCGGACGGCTCATCGTGCTCGCCCACGACCGGTCCAACCTCGCCGAGGGAGTCGGCGGGCCGCAGGACCCGGCAATCCTGCCCAACCCCGAGGAGATCACCGCCGACCTCTCGGACACCGGTCTGGTCGTCGAGCGGGCCGAAGTCGTGCTGCGCACGGTCGACGGCGCCGATCGCCCGGCCCGCGACTGCCTCGTCGTCGCCGTGTCCCCCACGTGAGCAAGCCAGCCGAGCCGGCCGGGGCCGCTGGAGCGGTCGCGGAAAAATCTTCGAGAAAAACTTCGAAACGGGTGTCATGACCCCAGGGGGTGCTCGTCCTACATCCGACTCGAAGCACTGCGAGCCTGGGGGGGATCGCAGAGGCGGGAGCGGGTCAGCGGTTCGCCCTTCCGGAGGGTTCGGAGGGGACCAGCCGGAAGGGCGAACCGCAACCAGACTTGGTAGGTGGGTCGGATGGGAGAGCCGACCCACCTACCATGACAAGCGACTGGACCTCCGCGTCAGGGCGCTCGTCAGAGTAGAGCGGGTGGTCGGAGGGGAGAGCCGACTACCCGCTTTCTCATGTCCGCGAAGAACTCAGCCGCCGCTCGGCCGCCGCCATTCGACGGGCCGGGATCGACATGACCCTCCGGTAGACCGGGGTGGCCAGCCGCTTCGTCCAGAACGCCAGACGCCCCTCGAGATCCGCGAAGACGATGAACCGGCCGGCCTCGACCCCCGCCATCACCCGTGCCGCGACCACCTCCGGAGTGCGTTTCGCGGTGGCGAGGTAACGCTCCTTGCCCTCCTCGGCGAGACTGTCGGCACCCCGCAAGGAGGAGGCCAGCCCGGTGCGCAGGAACGACGGGCAGACGACCGACACCTGGACCCCATGGGGGGACAGCTCGTGCAGGAGGGTCTCGGAGAGTGCGACGACCCCTGCCTTCGAGGCGTTGTATGCCGCCATCGCCGGCCCCTGGGTCAGGCCCGCCAGTGACGCGATGTTGACGATCGTCCCGCTCCGCTGCGCCTTGAAGCCGGGCGTGAAGGTGCGGCAGCCGCGAGCGACGCCGAGGAGATTGACCCCGAGGATCGCCTCCCACTCAGACATCTCCGCGACCTCG
This sequence comes from uncultured Intrasporangiaceae bacterium, assembly GCA_964573925.1. Classification (GTDB taxonomy): domain Bacteria; phylum Actinomycetota; class Actinomycetes; order Actinomycetales; family Dermatophilaceae; genus Phosphoribacter. Next base: position 9,101 of record CAZNLX010000003.1, on the reverse strand, counting down.
ATCCGGCCGCCGGCCGCGATCCCGGCGTTGTTGACGAGGATGTCCAGGCCACCCCAGTCCTGCTCGACGGCCTCCCGAGCGCGGGCCCAGTCGGAGTCCGAGCGCACGTCCAAGCGGCGGTAGCCGACCCCCGCGGGCAACACCCCAGACGGCGGGGCTTCGGCCAGGTCGGTGGCCAGCACCCGGTCCCCCCGGGCGGCGAACGCCCGGACCAGGGCCAGGCCCAGCCCGGCGGCGCCGCCCGTGACGAGGACGCGGCGTGACGACGAGGGGTGAGCGGGCGGCATACCGGGACCTCCTGGACCGGCCGGCTCGGTGCGGCCGGACGCGATGGCTCGAACCTACCGGCGCTACGGTGGCAGGGTGGCTGACCGGGTGAGTGAACACGAGCGGGATCTGGACGTCGTCGTCTTCGGGGCGACCGGCTTCGTGGGGCGGCTGACCGCGGCATACCTGGCCGAGCACGCCCCGGCGGGGACCCGGGTGGCGCTCGCGGGCCGCAACCGCGAGCGCCTTGAGGCCGTGCGTGCCGCCCTTCCGGGGCCGGCGACCGGCTGGGAGGTCGTCGTGGCCGACGCGACCGAGCCGCGCGACGTCGCCGCCCTGGCGGCACGCACCCGGGTCGTCGCCACCACCGTGGGTCCCTACTCGCGATGGGGTATGCCGCTCGTCGAGGCCTGCGCGACCGCCGGAACCCACTACTGCGACCTCACCGGCGAGGTGCTCTTCGTGCGAGCCACCGCCGATGCCTGGCACGACACTGCGCTCGAGAGCGGGGCTCGCATCGTGCACTCGTGCGGCTTCGACTCGATCCCGTTCGACCTGGGCGTCTTCGTCACGGCCGAGACGGTGGCAGCGGCCGGCGACGGGGAGCTGACCGAGACCGTCTTGTCGGTGGTGTCGCTCAAGGGTGGGGTCAGCGGCGGGACGATCGACTCGATGCGCCAGCAGGCGATCCTCATGCGGGCCGATCCGACCGCGCGGTCGATCGTCGCCGACCCCTATGCGTTGAGCCCCGACCGGGCCGGTGAGCCGCGGACGCCCCGCTCGCCGGACACGGTCGACGCCAGCGAGCCGGTCGGCCTGGGCGGGGCGGTGGCCACGGTGCGCGATGCGGCAGTGGGCTGGGCCCGCAAGCTGCCGGTGCGTCGGGATCCGGCAACGGGACACTGGACCGGGCCCTTCGTCATGGCCGCGTTCAACACCCGGATGGTGCGACGGAGCAATGCGTTGCTGGGGTGGCGCTACGGGCGGGCGTTCCGCTACCGCGAGGTGGTCGACTTCGGGACCGGGGTGCGGGCTCCGGTGCTGGCCGGCGGCATGTCAGCCGGGCTGGCCGGATTGTTCGGGGCGATGGCCTTCGAACCGACCCGGGCCGCAGTCGGGCGCTTCCTGCCCAAGCCGGGTGAGGGACCGAGCGAGGCCGCGCAGGCAGCCGGGAGGTTCCGGATGGTGATCCGAACCCGGACGACGAGCGGGGCGGCATACCGGACGACGGTGGGTGCCGACTACGACCCGGGCTACGGCGGCACCGCGGTCATGCTCGGCGAGGCCGCGCTGGCGCTGGCGTTCGACGGCGAGCGGCTGCCGGGCGGCGGCGGGGTGCTCACACCGGCGACCGGTGTGGGCCAGGTGCTCGTCGACCGGTTGGTGGCGCAGGGGTTCACCTTTGCCTGTGAGAAGGGCTCGCCGAGCTCGCCGAGCCGCTGACCGGGGCGTTAGGCGGACACCCCACCCAGTCGCCCTCTCCCCGGAAAACCCCCGCGTGTGTGAGGAAATCCGGGTCACAGGCGGCACTCTTCCCCGAAAACCCCCGCGTGTGTGAGGAAATCCGGGCGAACGGGATCAGAGGGAGGGGCAGCCGGTCAGAGGGAGGGCAGCCGGCCGGAGAGGGGCAGCCGGTCAGATGAACTCGGCGGGGTCGAACTCCTCGATCGGGATGATCCGCACGCGCGGCAACCGGGAGTTGAAGGCCTGCACGTCGTACTCGAGGTCGAACAGCTCCGCCCCGTGCTGCCGCAACGCCGTCAACCCCTGGTTGCGGAACTCGGTGAAGCCGACCACCCCGACTCGCCGCTCGGGCACCAGGTCACGCAGTTGCGGCAGGAAGTCGCCGTCGTTGCTGACGAGCATGACGTCCCCGGCCCGCCGGCCGATTTCCTCGAGGGTCCGCTGGATGGCCAGGTCGACGACCTTCTCGCCGTGGCTGCCCCGCAACGGGATGACCCGGTAGCCGATGGCGAGCAGCGCTTGGACGAACGCCATCGGCAGATCGGCGTTGGCTGCCAGGAAGAACAGCCCCCGAGCGGGCTGCGACCAGGTCGTCTCGGCGAACCCGAGCAGCCGCTCCCAGCGGGGCCGCTCCTCGCTCGCCGGGCGCCGGCCGAGGATCGAGGTCCCCAGGGTCGCGTCGACGTTCTCGCCGTCGACGAGGACGTAGGTCGTCGAGTCGCTCATCGTCCGGTCCTCCAGTTCGCCGGGAACCTCCACCGTAGGCCGGGATTGCCCCCCAGACAAACGCGACGCCGCCCGGCCTAGCGGGTGCTGCGCCCACGGGCCACGAACCGAAGCCGGCCCACGGGCGCCCGCCCGCACTCGGCACTGATCACCCCTCGGTATGCCGCCTGCGCACCCACGCCTGCCACGGGCCGAGGACGCCGAGGTGAGCCGGCGGCATACCGGAGGGGTCTGGGTCTCCCGAGGAGATGACGACCCGCGCCTCCTCCCAGCCGCCCGGGAGCTCGACCTCGACGGGTTCGCCGGACAGGTTCGCCACGACGAGCAACTCGTCGTCGGCCTGCCCCAGACCCCCCGACAGCGTCCGGGTGAAGGCATAGACGCACGGGTGCTTGGGCAGCAGTAGCTCGAACCGCCCGTCCACGACGACCGGCAGCTCCCGCCGCAGCCGGATCAACCGCTGGTAGTGCGCGAAGACCGAGTCCGGGTCACCCACCTGCGCGGCCGCATTGATCCGCCGGTATGCCGGGTGCACCGGCAGCCACGGAGTCCCCGTCGTGAATCCCGCGTGCGCCGAGTCGTCCCAGAGCATCGGCGTGCGGGCATGGTCGCGGCTGCGCGCGTTGACGGCGGCGAGCACGGCTGCCGGGTCCATCCCTCGCGCCAGCGCCGCGCGCGACCAGTTGCGCGACTCGACATCGTCGAGCTGCTCGACCGAGGTGAAGGGGTGGTTGACCATCCCCAGCTCCTCGCCCTGGTAGACGTAGGGGGTCCCGCGGTGCAGGTGCAGCACCGTCGCGAGCGCCTTGGCCGAGGCCTCCCGGTATGCCGTGTGGCCGGCTCCGTAGCGCGAGGCCGGGCGGGGCTGGTCATGGTTGCACCAGTAGAGGCTGTTCCAGCCGACGTCGGCCAGGCCCTCCTGCCAGCGGACCATGACCTCCTTCATCCGCACCCAATCGACCGGTCGCACGTCGTAGCGCCCACCCATCCCGTGGTCGACGCCCATGTGTTCGAACTGGAAGACCATGTCGAACTCGCCGCGCGCCGGATCGGTGAACCGCCGGGCCTCCTCGACGGTGACCCCCGGGCACTCCCCGACCGTGAGCAACTGCCTTGTCCCCCAGACCTGCTCGTGCAGCTCGGTGACGAACTCGTGGATGCGTGGGCCGTTGAAGAACCACCCGGTCCCGTCGGCGTTGAACTGCTTGGACACGAGGTTGATGACATCGAACCGGAATCCGTCGACGCCGCGGTCCAGCCACCAGCGCAGCATCGCGTGGACGGCGGCGCGCACGTCGGGGTTCTCCCAGTTGAGGTCGGGCTGACGGCGGTCGAACAGGTGCAGGTAGTACTCACCGGTCGCCTCGTCCGGCTCCCAGGTCGGCCCACCGAAGAACGAGGTCCACGAGGTGGGCTCGGCGCCGGGCTCGCCCGCGACCCGACCGGGCCGCGGCGGCCGCCACCAGTACCAGTCCCGCTTCGCGCTCGTCCGGGACGACCGCGACTCGACGAACCAGGGGTGGGCGTCGCTCGTGTGGTTGACGACGACGTCGATGACGAGTTTCATCCCCCGCTCGTGCAAGGCCGCGATGAGCCGGTCGACGTCGTCGAGCGAGCCGAAGAGCGGGTCGACTCCTTGGTAGTCGCTGATGTCGTAGCCGTTGTCGGCCTGCGGCGAGGGGTAGAACGGCGACACCCACAGCACATCGGCCCCGAGCGCCTGGATGTGGTCGAGCCGGCCGATGAGCCCCGGCAGGTCACCGATCCCGTCGCCGTTGCTGTCGGCGAAACTGCGCGGGTAGACCTGGTAGACGACGCTCGTGCGCCACCACGGCTGGGTCACGGACTCTCCTTCGACATCTCGGCCTAGGCTGACGGGCGTGACCGCAGGGGAACGCTCGCTTTGTCGCCGGGCACGGCGGCATACCGCCCCGTATGCCGTGTGCGTGGCTCTCACGCTACTCACCTCGGCCTGCACGGCGGGTTCACCGCAGACCGGAACGCTCGACGGCCGGGCGACCGGCTCGACAACCGGAGCCACCGGAACGGCGCCAGCCCCGGCGAGCGTCGCACCGGCCGGGACCGCTTCGGCACCCCCGGCCGCCACTGCCACGACCACCGCAGCCGGCCCGCCCACGGCGGGCCCGACCCGCACCGCCGTGCCCCCGGGAACGTCACCGACCGTCCGTCCGCCCACTCCCCGGGGTGTCGTGGAGGCGTGGATCCCCTACCCGCAGAAGCGCATCGACGAGATGGCGGCATACGCCAAGCGCCACTACGGCGTCACCTCGGCGAGCCTGGACCCCAAGGTCATCGTCTTGCACTTCACCGAGACCGACACCTGGGAGCCGGTCCTGTCGAGCTTCGCGATCGACTCGCCGAACCGCGGTGAGCTGCCCGGCACCTGCGCCCACTTCGTCGTCGACCAGCAGGGTGTGGTTCGGGCCCTCGTCCCGCTCACCCTCATGTGCCGGCACGTCATCGGGCTCAACCACGTGGCCATCGGCATCGAGATCGTCCAAGCCACCCACGGGCACAGCTCGGCCTGGGCCGATCAGCAGATCCTGGCCCGAACCGTCCAGGTCGAGGCGGTGCTGGCGTTGGTCCGCCAGTTGCAGGCCCGCTATGGCATCGCTGCGACCGATGTCATCGGGCACGCGACGGCCAACGGCCACCGGCTCTTCGTCGACAGGCAGGGCTGGCGCAACGACCACACCGACTGGTCTGCCGCGAGCGTGGCGGCCTTCCGGGCCCGGCTCTAGCCCAACGAGTGGGGCCCGTTCCCCGCGCGCCGCAGCGTGAGGTGTGCCACAGTGTGACGTCGGCGTTGGGGAGCGCCACACGTTCACCTCAGCAGCACATCAGCACCGCATCAGCGTCGATCGGGAGCACTCATGTCCAACCACCTCACCTCCGCAGACGCGCGTCCGCTCTCGGGCCGCGCCCGCGGCATACGACCCCTTCGGTATGCCGCCACCCTGCTGGCCGCACTCGGCCTCGCCGCCGCGGGACTGGCCACCGCGGGCACTGCCGCGGCCGACGGCCCGGGCGTCGGCACCCCCTGGGTGGCCAGCCTGGGCGACAGCTACATCTCGGGCGAGGCCGGCCGATGGGCCGGCAACTCCAACTCGAGCTCGGCGTCGGTCGATGCCCTGGGAGCGGGCGCCTACTACGACAACGCGAGCCGCACGGCCGAGCAGATCGAACGATGCCACCGCAGTTGGGCCGCCTCGATCTACATCGGCGGCGGGGTCCAGGGCGTCGACCTGGCGTGTTCAGGTGCGAAGACGAGCACCTACACGTCCTCGGACGGCTACTTCAAGCCGGGTCTGGACTTCTACGACGCCGGAGCCGGCAAGCAGGGTCAGGCGAAGATGCTCCAGGACTTCGCGGCGACCCACAACGTCAAGATGGTCGTCGTCAGCATCGGCGGCAACGACTTCAACTTCGCGAGCATCGTCCAGTCGTGCGTGACCGACTTCCTCACCAGCCCGTCGTGGTGGAAGGACTACTGCTACGACGACTCGTCGGTGACGGCGAACTTCACCACGGCCAATGTCGCCGCGGTCAAGGCCAAGATCACCACGGCGCTCCAGAACGTTCGTCAGGCGATGCGCAACGCCGGGTATGCCGACTCGGCCTGGACCCTCGTGGTGCAGGACTACCCCTCGCCCATCCCCGGCGGGGCCGGCTTCCGTTACGGCGAGTCCGGCTTCACCCGCCAGAACACCGGTGGTTGCGGATTCTGGAACCGGGATGCCGACTGGGCCAACTCGACCGCCCTGCCGACGATCAACAACACCGTGCGGGGCGCGGTGACCGCCTCGGGTGTCGCCGGAACCAAGGTGCTCGGGCTGGCGTCGGCGTTCAACGGTCGACGGCTGTGCGAGAACACCGTCGGCCTGCTCGAGGAGAAGGGCCTGGCCTCGTGGACCTCGGCCGGCGCGGTCGACAAGACCGAGTGGGTCGCCCAGATCCGCACCGTCTCGACGCTCACCGGGCCGTACTACGTCCAGGAGTCCCTGCACCCCAACTACTGGGGTGAGCTGGCCGAGCGGTCCTGCGTCCGGCAGGCCTGGAACGGTGGAGCGGTCAAGGGCGGCACCTGCACCATCGCCGGGACCGGCCTGGTCAACGGCGAGCCCCGGATGACCCTCAAGTAACCGGCACCAGGACGCGCCCCGGGGTGCGTCGTGGCCGAGGCCTGCTCGCGGGGAGGGTTGACCACACCCTGACGTGGTCAACCCTCCCCACCGCAGCGGCTGGTTGCTGGGCGGCCGATCAGATGAGCCCGAGAGCCACCATCGCGTCGGCCACCTTGGTGTAGCCGGCGAGGTTGGCCCCGGTGACGTAGTTGCCCGGGTCCCCGTATTCGGCAGCGGCGACGAGGCACCGCTCGTGGATGTCGGACATGATCTGCTGCAGCCGCACTTCGGTGGACTCGAAGTCCCACGAGTCTCGGCTGGCGTTCTGCTGCATCTCCAGAGCGCTGGTGGCGACGCCACCGGCATTGGACGCCTTGCCCGGGGCGTAGAGGACCCCGGCTTCCTGGAGCAGGCGCACTCCCTCCGGAGTGGTCGGCATGTTCGCGCCCTCGGCGACGAGGCGGACGCCGTTGTGCACCAAGGTCCGGGCACCGGCCTCGTCGAGTTCGTTCTGGGTGGCGCACGGCAGGGCGACATCGCAGGGGACGTCCCAGATCGAACCGCCCGCGACGTGCCGAGCGGAACCGCCGCGCTCGGCGGCATACTCGGTCAGTCGGCCCCGGCGGCCCTCCTTGACCTCCTTGAGCAGGTCGAGCTCGATGCCGGCCTCGTCGACGACGTAACCGTCCGAGTCGGAGACCGCGACGATGGTGCCGCCGAGCTGGGCGACCTTCTCCACCGCGTAGATCGCAACATTGCCCGAACCGGAGACGACGACCCGCTTGCCGTCGAACGACTCCCCGGCGACCTTGAGCATCTCCTCGGCGAAGAAGGTCACCCCGTAGCCGGTCGCCTCGGTGCGCACCTGAGAACCGCCCCAGGTGAGGCCCTTGCCGGTGAGCACGCCCGACTCGTATTGCCCGGTGATCCGCTTGTACTGACCGAAGAGGAAACCGATCTCGCGACCGCCCACCCCGATGTCACCGGCCGGCACATCGGCATATTCACCGACGTGCCGATAGAGCTCGGTCATGAACGACTGACAGAAGCGCATGATCTCGCCGTCCGAGCGGCCCTTGGGGTCGAAGTCCGAGCCGCCCTTTCCGCCGCCGATCGGCATCCCGGTGAGGGCGTTCTTGAAGGTCTGCTCGAACCCGAGGAATTTGATGATCGACAGGTTGACGCTCGGGTGGAATCGCAGGCCGCCCTTGTAGGGGCCCAGCGCCGAGTTGAACTGGACCCGGAAGCCCCGGTTGATCCGCACGGCCCCCGAGTCGTCGATCCACGGCACCCGGAAGATGAGCTGGCGCTCCGGCTCGCAGATCCGGCTGAGGATCGACCACTTGATGTATTCGGGGCGTTGACCGGCGATCGGGGTGAGGCTGTGGACCACCTCGTAGACCGCCTGGTGGAATTCGGGCTCGCCCGGATTGCGGCGAAGCACCTCTTCGTAGATCGGTTGGAGATTCGGGTGCAGTTGGGAGGTCACGCCCTCAGCGTAGAGACGCCCGATTCCGCCCGGAATTGGGGGTCGCCCGAAGGTCGGTCCGGCCCGCTCACCGGTCCAGCTCAACTCCCGGCACGGCTCAACTCGCCTCACGGGTCCGGCTCAGCCCCGGTATGCCGCCGGGCCGGGCACGTGGGTCAGGACGTCGCTGGGTCAGGACGTCGCTGCGTGGCTCGCCCCGAGCAACTCCGGCCAGGAGGCCAGCTTGGTCCGGTCCCGCCCGAGCGCCGCGCCGCGGGCGATCTCGGCGGCGTCGATGGCTCGCCAACCCTCAAGGCTGACGATCTCGTGGCCGCGGGCGGCCAACTCGGCGACCAGGTCCCGGCGGGCTTCGGCTCCGGAGCCGCCACTGGCCTCCGCGGCCTCGGCCTCAGCGACGAGATCGGCGACGAGGTGCTTGACCGTCTGCGAGGCATCGGACTTGTTCGTGCCGATGACCCCGGTCGGGCCCCGCTTGATCCACCCCACCACGTATTCGCGGGGCTGCACCGTGCCCGCCGCGTCGACGACCCGGCCCTCGACGTTGGGGATGACGGCGGCCCGCTCGTCGAAGACGACGCCAGGCAGCGCGACCGACCGGTAGCCGATCGACCGCAAGACCAACTGGGTCTCCAGGCGCGAGGTCTCCCCGGTCCCGACGACCTTGCCCGACTCGTCGAGCCGGGTGCGCTCCAGGACGAGCGCCTCGACCGACCCGTCGCCCTCCACGGCGACCGGCTTGCGCCAGAACGAGAAGTGCAACCGCCGCCGCGGGTTCTCGACGACCGTGGCCGCCGCCTCGCGCAGGATCTCGACGTTCGCCTTCGGCCGACGCTCCAGCCCCTCGGGTATGCCGTCGAACGCGTCCGCATTGACGGTCACCTGCAGCCCGGGCGTGTGGACGAGCTCACGCAGCTCCACCGTGGTGAAGGCCGCATGCTGCGGACCCCGACGGGCGATGACGTGGATGTCGTCGGCCTCGTGCCGGTGCAGCTCGGCGAGGACTCCGGGGG
>CAZNLX010000002.1:0-27437 GCA_964573925.1 uncultured Intrasporangiaceae bacterium | reverse complement strand
GAGCGTCCGACTGAAAATCGGAAGGTCGGCGGTTCGACCCCGCCCCTGGCCACCATCTCACCGCCAAGAAGCCGCAGGTTCGCGTATGCCGCGACTGCGGCTTTGCTGTCTCTGCGGCGTATGCCGCGCCTGCGGCTTTGCTGCGTCCGCGGCTGGTCGGCGCGTCCGCGGCTTCGGTGCGTCCGCGGCTGGTCGGTGGGCCAGGCCCCTGCACGACCGGCCAGGCCGCTTTCCTCGCATCTCAGTAGAACTACTGAACTTCCGCCAAAGCCACCGAACGCCGCACATCGACGGCCCTAGCCTGCGCTCATCGGTGCCCGTTCAACGGAAGGCGGACCATGAAGACCATGCCCAGCGCGCTGGCCCTTGCGGCAGGGATCCTCATCCTCGCCGGTTGTGGATCGGCAACCTCGGCAGCCGGAAACGCCGGAAGCGCCCCGGCCGGGAGCGCACCCGCTGCGTCGAGCGTCGCGGCCAAGCCCACGGCCCAACGGCCCGCCACCAAGCCCGGGTGTCGAGCGATGGAGGAGATCTACGGGGGCGCCCGCCCCTTGGGCCCACAGGCAACCTACAAGCAGGTCACTGCCCAACAGGTGGACGAGATCTTCACCGCCGAGCGTGTCAAGGCCGTTCCCCCGCAGTACGCCGAGGTCACCCGAGCACTCGAGGCCGCCTGCCGTGCTCTGGTGGGCAAGCAGCCAAGGGATGTCAACCACGCGGCCCTCTATGACGCCGAGTCGAAGTTCCTCGACGCAGAGAAGGCGTGCTGGAACTCCTAGAGCATTCGCCTCCCTCAAGCCCCCTCCCCGCGCGCCGCAGGCATCGTGTATGCCGTGCCCGCGGCACGCTATCTCCCCGGGACCCCGGGGGTCCCCGTGACCCCCGGGGTTCCGGGCGGGTGCGGTCAGGGTCGCGTCAGGGCCGGGTCAGGGCCTCACCCAGTGACGCGAGGTGGCCCCGCCGGGCCAACCTAGAGCCATGACGACGACCCCGACCACCGGCCCGCAGGCCCCGTACTCACCCGGCCCGCAGATCCCCTTCTCCGCCACCACCCCCGGCGGTTCCACTCCCAGCAACCCCACCGGCACCACCCCTTCGTCAGGACAGACCATGGACAGCTTCTTCGCCGCACTGCGCCGCAGCCCCTTCACCCGATCGAGCAACCGGATGGTCGCCGGTGTCTGCGCCGGCCTCGCCGAGCGGATGGGTGCCTCCCCCGCCATCGTCCGGGTCGCCGCGTTCGTCCTCGGTTGGTTCACCCCGATCCTGCCGCTCTACCTGCTCGCCGTCCTCATGATCCCCAACCACAAGGGCGAGATCCGCCTCGAGCGGGCGGCCAAGGGCGGCGACGCCGGCTCGATCGTCCTGCTCGTCGTCACGGCGCTGATGATCTTCCCTGGCTCGTTCGTCGACGGAGGGATGGGCTGGCTCTGGCTGGTCGCCGTCTCGGTCGGCGCCGGGATCTACCTGGCCAACCGCAACCGCCGCACCCCGGCCGCGCTGGCCCAGACCCCGCCGGCTCCCTACCAGCCGACCCCGCCGCCCTACCAGCCCTACCCGACGGCGACCCCGAGCTTCCCGCCCCAGCAGCCCACCTCGGGCCCGCAGGACGCCAGCCACTGACGCACCAGACCGATGCCCCGGTATGCCGCCCGCGCGGCATACCGGGGCATCTCGCGTTTCGCGGCAGGCGCCGCACCCGTCCCGTGCCAGCTCCATCCCCCGGACGACCCGGATCACCATTTCTTGCGTTGCCGCAGTTAATGCGGCACAATACTGAACATGAGCACCGCACCAGAACCGCTCGCCGCAGCGATCACTGCTGCCCGACAGTCGCTCGCCGAGGCCAACCCCGCCGACCCTGAGCAGGCCCTTCCGCACCTGCGCGAGGCCCAGCTGCGGGTCACCGAGGCGCTCGATGAGGCGATGGCGGCCGCGGTGCTCACCGAGGGTTCGACGCTGCGTCAGGCCGCCTCGCTGGCCGGGCTCACCGAGAACGCCGTCGGCCCACGGCTGGCTCGCACGAGCCTGCTCGCGGCATACAGCGACGGCGATCGGGTGACCCGCACGGGGGTGGAGCGTGCGCGCTACGACCTCGAAGAGGGGCGCCACAAGGTTGTTCCACCCGCCCCGGACCAGGAGCGGCCACCGCTGCGATTCCGCGCGCGCCGCCCCGAAACCCGTTGACCGACAAGGAGATCCGATGACCAACCCCAACCTCACGCATATCTACTTCCTGCTCGACCGATCCGGCTCGATGTCCTCGATCAAGCCCGAGACCGAGGCCGGCTTCAACGCCTTCATCGCCGAGCAGCGCACCGCCCCGGGCGAGTGCCGGGTCACACTGGCCCAGTTCGACAGCGACTACGAGCAGGTGTATGCCGCCCTCCCCGTCGCCGACGTCCCGCCCCTCACCCTCGTCCCCCGCGGCACGACCGCCCTGCTCGACTCGATCGGCCGGCTCGTGACAACGGCGGGCGAGCGCCTCGCGGCCCTCCCCGAGCACGAGCGACCGGGCACCGTCATCGTCGGCATCATGACCGACGGCCACGAAAACGCCTCGCAAGAGTGGAGCTTCAGCTCGATCCGGGCCCTCATCGAGCAGCAGACCAAGATCTACTCCTGGGAGTTCCTCTACCTGGGCGCCGACCAGGACGCCATCGAGGTCGGTGCCCAGCTCGGCGTCCGGCGCGACCAGTCACTCACCTACGACCGCCATCAGGTCGGTTCGGCGATGTCCGCGGCCTCCACCAACATCTCGGCGATGCGTGCCTCGCGGATGGCGGGCGCGACTCCCGCCGAAGCGCGGCGAAAGCTTGCCTTCACCGAGGCCCAGCGCACCGAGGCCGGCGGCTGAGCGCACCGAGGCCGGCGGCTGAGCGCACCCTGACCGGCGGCCCAGCTCACCGACCCCCGCACCCACGTCCGGCCGTACGCTCGGTCCGTGGAGGAGCACGCCCTGGACCCCGCGACCTGGTCGGTCGAGGAGTTGGTGCGCACGCGGCATACGGTGGGCAGTCGACCCGGCGAGCGCGGCGACCCATGCCGCCTGGTCCTGCTCATCGAGGGCGGCAGCTCGCGTTCGGCCTACTCCTCGGGGATGGTCGTGGCGATCGAGGAGCTCGGGCTGACCGACGTCTTCGATGCGGTCTACGGGGTGTCCGGCGGCGCGCTCAACGGCGCGTGGCTGCTGTGCGGGCTGACCCGGCAGGTCATGCCGACGTGGTGGAACCGTGACGTGATGCGCGGAGTCATCGCGCCGCGACGGGCCTTGCGCGGGCGCCCGGTCGTCGACACCGAGTTCCTCGTCAACACCGTCTACGTCGACCTCGTGCCGATGGATTTCGCTGCCATCCTTGCCAGTCCGATCAGCTTTCACCCGATCGCCACCGACACCGAGACCGGGTCGGCGGTCGATCTCGGCCCGCTGATCCACGACGAGGCGACCCTGCGTCTGGCGCTGCGCGCGTCCACCGGGATGCCGGTCCTGTCCGGCCCACCGGTCGAACTGGCCGGCCAGCGATTCATCGACGGCGGAGTGGCCGAGATGGTGCCGATCCGCACCGCCCTCGCCCAGGGCGCCACCCACGCCGTCGTCCTGCGCACCCGCCGACCGGGCGAGACGCTGCGGCCGCCGACCGCGGTGGAGACCGAGGTGGTGCGCCGCTACCTGCGCCGGCACGCCGCCGCGGTCATCCCCGCCTGGCACGACCGGTATGCCGCCGCCCTCGACGAGGAACGCCTGCTCGCCACCCATCCAGGGGTCCGGCAGATCCGGCCGCCGACCTACGGCCCGACCGTCCTCGGCACCGCGCGAGGTGCCCGACGGCTCAAGTCGACCGTCGAGTTGGGGCGCGAGGCGGCCCGCGAGACCTTCCTCGGCTGGCTGCGCCGTGGATAACCGATGGCGTCCCAGCGTGGGCGAAGGCCGTGGGGGGAACGACGGACCGGCGCACCTGCGTCGCCGTCGACGGGCGGTGAGCGGGCGGCATACCGGCGGGGTCGGCGCCAGTCGGTATGCCGCACTCCTGCTGCTGGTGGGCGGACTCGTCGCCTGTGCCGGGGCGCCTGCGCCGACTGGAGCGCCGACGGGTGGCGGACTCGCGGCGACGTCGTCAGGGCACAGTGTCTCGTCGAAGCCTGTCGGCACGGTGAGGACACCAGACCGATCGGGCACCGTGCGCCCTGCGGTTCCAGTGACGATCGGGGGAGCCATGTTCCGGTTGCACGAAGCGGTCACGCCGGCGGAACAGGCCTTGGGCTTGGGAGCCCTCGACTCGCTGGCACCTGATGAAGGAATGCTGTTTCGGTTCGGCTCGCCCGGGGTGCACCCGATCTGGATGAAGGGCATGCGGTACGCGATCGACATCCTGTGGGTCGGGGCGGACCAGACCGTCGTCCATGTCGAGCGATCCGTGTCGCCCGAGACCTACCCCACGGTGTTCGGCAATCCTGCCGAGCGGCCGGCCGTAGCCGTGATCGAACTCCCTGCCGGAACGGCCGACCGGCACGCCATCGGCGCCGGAGCCGTCGTCACCCTTCCCTGACACGCCCTCCTGTTTCCCGCCCCCCGCCTGCCCGTCCCGGCCTCCTCCATCCCGACCTCCTCCGTCCCGGCCTCCTCCGTCCCGGAAAACCTCACACACGCGGGCGAATTCCGGGCCCAGACCGCCGAAGTGACCCGATTTCCTCACACACGCGGGCGAATTCCGAGAGAGCGGGCCATCGAACCGATGGGCGTCGGCATACGGTGGGTGGGTGAGTCAAGCGCCCTGCAGCCGGACCCTGCTCGTGGTCCACCACACGACCTCACCCTCGCTGGAGGCGATGCTCACGTCCGTCGTCGATGGCACGCGGGCCGACGGGATCACGGGGGTGGATGTCCTGCTGCGGCCGGCGCTCGGCGCGACGGTGACTGATCTGCTCGGTGCGGGAGCTGTCGTGCTGGGGACGCCGGCCAACATGGGCTACATGTCGGGTGCGCTCAAGCACTTCTTCGATCAGGTCTACTACCCGTGTCTGACGGCGACGGTGGGGACGGCATACGGGTTGTTCGTGCACGGCAACCTCGATGCGACGGGTGCGGCGCGGTCGGTCCACGGGATCGCCACCGGACTGCAATGGCGACGGGCCGCCGAAGACGTGGTGGTGTTGGGCGAACCGACCAAGGACGGGCTGGCCGCCTGTTGGGAGCTCGGCGCAACCCTGGCGGCAACGCTGTCGGACTAGCTGGGCACCCGCGGCTTGCGTGGCAGCCGCAACGCTCGTCAGCCGGGCAGGTGCTCGGTGTCCCCTTCCGCGGTCCGCTCATCGTGAACACCGGTCTTGGTGCGCCGCAACGGGACGCCTCGACCGCTCGTCCCAGCGGGCGGTGCGCCCTCCATGAGCGCGGCCGTGCTCGGTTCGATGCGACCTTCGCTGGCCGCGTCGTGTTCGAGGTTGCCGTGCACCGAGGGGCGGCGACGCTTGGGCCGCGGCGACGGATCGGCCGCGACGACGGCTTCGGCGCCGACTCCGGCCGCGGCCCCGACACCGGCACCGGTCCCGGCACCGGTCCCGACACCGACGCTCCCAGAACCGACGTCCACACCACCGCTGATCGGCTCCGCACTCGAGGGCGTCGGGACCCAGCCGTCGAGCTCACGCCGCGCCTCGGTCGCACCGTCGACCTCGATCTTCTGCACGACCAGCCGCCCGTCGGTGAGCTGGGCCCGCAGCCGGGTCACCTGCTCGCGATAGCGCGCGACATTGCGCAGCTTGACCTCGTCGTAGCCCCGCACGATGTCCGGCAGCGCCGCGAGCTCGACGGCAACGGCGTGATTGCCCGCGCTGATCCGGGCGACGATCTCATCGACGAGCGCCTCGTACTCCCGCACGAGCTCGCGCTCAACGACCCGCACGTGGTCGCGTCCGAACGGGTCGAGTTTCGTGTGCCGCAGCCGCTTCATCGACGCCAGCGCTCCGAAGGCCACTCGCCCCACCGGCCGCGACATGCCCACCTTGCGCTTCAACCCGACGGCCTTGAGCACCGGTGGCAGGAGCATGAAGGAGTATGCCGCGTCGTCACCGAAGCGTTCGGTCACCTCGGCCCGGAAGGCCGGGTCCCGATGCAGCCGGGCGACCTCGTACTCGTCCTTGTAGGCCATGAGCTTGAAGAGCGAGAAGGCCACCGCCTCAGCCAGCGCACTCGCCCCCGGCACCCGCTGGGCCTCGACGGCGCGCACGGTCTCGAGGCGGGCGGCATACCGGCGGGCGTATGCCGCGTCCTGGTAGTCCACGAGCATCGGGACCCGCAGCGCGACCATCCTGGCGAGCTCCGAACCCGGCTCCGCGCGCACGAGATCCGTGATGTCGCGCAGCTCGCGCGGGAGGACGACCGTCCCCTGGGACGCCGCGGCGCGCACCGGCTCGACGGCGCCGGCCGGCTGCCGCACGGCACCGACCACCTCGTCCAGCGCGGCCCGGTCGGCGACCGCTTGGCGCCCGCGCCGAAAGGCCTGCAGGTTGGTCTCGACGGCGACACCGTTGAGGGTGATCGCGGTCTCGATGGACTCCGCGCGCAAGGGCAGGGCCCCGGCCTGGTATGCCGCCCCCACGAGCAGGAGGTTGGCGACCTGGTCGGTGCCGAACAGCCGCTCGGCGATCCCTGGCGCATCGAGGGCGACGTTGACGTCGGCCCGGCTCGAGGCGTCGATCCGGCTCAGCAGGACGTCGAGCTTGGGGAAGGCGAGTTGGGTGTCGACGACCATCTGGCCGGTGGGCACTTGAGCCGTCGAGGTCACCGCCACGGTCCGGTCCGGGTCGGCGACGGTGAGCAGGTGCTGCTGGGCCCCGACGAGGACGTCGCAGGCGAGGAAGAGGTCGCAGTCGGCGACGGTCAGCTTGTTGGCCTGGTCCATCGGCGTCGTCGTGATCCGCAGGTCCGAGATGACCGGGCCACCCTTCTGGGCCAGACCGGTCTGGTCCAGCCCGCGGACGAAGCGCCCGTCCAGCAGGGCGGCAGTGGCCAGGGTCTGGGCCACGGTGACCACACCGGTGCCGCCGATGCCGGCGATCCGCAGCCCGAACTCGTCGGCGGGGACGCACAGGGTCGGCTCGGGCAGGTCGTCCGGCCCGAGAACCGCGGCGGTCCCCCGCCGGGCTCGTGGTGCGCTGCCCGGGACGACCTTGACGAAGGACGGGCAGTTGCCGTCCAGGCAACGGTAGTCGACGTTGCACGAGGGCTGGTGGATCTGGGTCTTGCGGCCCAGTTCGGTCTGCACCGGGTGCACCGACAGGCAGTTCGACTGGATGCCACAGTCACCGCAGCCCTCGCAGACCGCCTCGTTGATGAGGATCCGGGTCTTGGGCTCGTCGAGGGTGCCGCGCTTGCGGCGCCGGCGCTTCTCGGTGGCGCACTCCTGGTCGTGGATGAGCACGGTGACGCCCTCGACCGCACTCAACGTCGCCACGGCCTCGGAGAGCCGGGACCGGCCCCAGACCGCAGCCCCGTCGGGGAGCCGCACACCGGCATACCGGCTGAGGTCTTCGGTGGTGACGATGACCTGGCGAACCCCCTCGGCGAGCAGGGTGCGCACGATGTCGGGGACCCCGGAGATACCGATGGCCGGCTGCGCACCGGTCATCGCCACGTGGTCGTTGTAGAGCAGCTTGTAGGTGATGTTCACCCCGGCTGAGACCGCGGCCCGGATGGCCAGCGATCCGGAGTGCGCGTAGGTGCCGTCGCCGAGGTTCTGCAGCAGGTGCGACATCGACGAGAAGGGCGAGGCGCCGATCCACTGAGCGCCTTCGTTGCCCATCGCGGTGATGCCGAGGATGTCGCCCACCTCGTCCGGACGCATGAAGACCGCCAGGACGTGGCACCCGGTGCCGGCCCCGACGACCGTCCCGGTCGGGACGCCGGCCACCGAGGAGTTGTGTGGGCAACCGGAGCAGAAGTAGGGCGTCCGCGACATCGCCAAGGGCGCCAGCGACCGCGGCCGGGTGATCCGCTCGAGCCGCTCCTGCAGGGCCGGGAGCTCGCCCGGAGCGGCCCGCTTGAGCAGCCGGTCGGCGACGAGCTTGGCGATCGACACGGTGTCCAGTTCGGCGTGGATCGGCACGAGCCAGGTGCCGTTCTCGTCGAGCTTGCCGAGCACGAGGGGCCGGTCGGGCAGACCGTAGAGCTCGTCCTTGACGAACAGTTCGACGAACGGCCGCTTGTCCTCGAGGACGAGGATCTCCGACAAGCCTTCGGCGAACTCTCGGACGATCCGGCCCTCCAGCGGATAGGGCATCCGCACCTGCAGCAGGCGCACCCCGAGCCGCTGCAGTTCCCGGTCGTCCAGGCCCAGTTCGCGCAGGGTCTGGCGCATTTCGAAGTAGGTCTTGCCGGTCGACACGATGCCGATGCGGTCGTTGTCGCCGCGCAAGGTGATCCGGTTGACGTCATTGGCCCGGGCATAGGCCAGCGCCGCGCGCATCCGGCCATAGACCAGGGAGTGCTCCATCTCCATGACTCGGGCGCCGTACATGTGCGTCGAGGGCCGGTGGACATAAGGCTTGCCGTCCAGGTCGATGTCGACCATGACCGGCTGCACTCGTCCGGGCGCGACGAAGGCCGAGCCCGAGCCGTCGGCCACCGTCGTCGACATCTTGAGCGCGACCCACAGGCCGCACGAGCGGGACAAGGCCACCGCGTGCTGGCCGAGGTCGAGGACCTCCTGGACGTCACCCGGGTAGAGCATCGGCATCATGATCGCCGCCGCGGCGACTTCGCTGGCCCCGGGCGTCGGCGAGGACTTCGCGGTCGGGTCGTCACCGACGAGAGCCAGCGCCCCGCCGGTGCGGACCGTGCCGGCGAGGTTGGCCTGGCGCAACGAGTCCATCGCTCGGTCAAAGCCGTTGGCCTTGCCGTACCAGAGCCCCAGCACCCCGTCGTAGCGCGGCCCGGGCAACTGCATCGCCAACTGGCTGCCCATGACGGCGGTGGCGCCGAGTTCCTCGTTGACGCCCATCTGGTGGACGACGTGGTGGGCTTCGAGGAGCTTGCGGCGTCGCTGCAACTCCAGGTCGTAGCCGCCCAGCGGCGAGCCCGGGTAACCGGAGATGAAGGTCGCCGTATTGAGCCCGGCGGCCAGGTCGAGTCGGCGCTGCACGAGCGGCAGCCGCACGAGGGCCTGCACGCCGGTGAGATGGATGATCCCCTCGTCGACGGTGAACTTGTCCTCGAGGGACAGTTCGGGGCGGTCGTCGTCGCGTGCCGGCAGCGGAGGCGTCACCGGGGCATCCTACGGGCGCGCCATACCCGTGCGTCCCGTGCGAAGGTCCCGGGTGCTCCTGCGGACGTCAGGTCCCCCCCGTCACGCTCGACGGCAGAACTCGACGACGACCTCGGCGAAGGTGTCGTTGTCGTCGGCCGCAGCGGTGTGGGCGGCGTCGTCGAGCCGGACGATCTCGACATGCTCGAGCAGGCTCCGGAAGTGCTCGATGCCCTCGTCGGAGACGATGTCCGACTTGCGTCCATGGACGAGCATCGTCGGACAACGCACGGCTGCGGCTGCCCGGTCGAGCATGGCGACGACGACCTCGGGCGCGGGGCTGCGTTCTCTCCAGAACTGCTCCGGGTCCCAGTGCCAGTGCCAGCGACCGTCCTCCCGAAGCCGCAGGTTCTTGCGCAGGCCAGCGAGGTTGGTGTCCCGCTGACGATGCGGCAGGTATGCCGCAACCGCCTCCGCCGCCTCCTCCAAGGACCCGAACCCCTGTGGCGCGCCCAGCATGAAGTCGCGAATCCGGGCGACCCCGGCGGGCTCCAGCCGGGTGACGATGTCGACGAGGACCAAGCCGGCGATGCGCTCCGGCACCGCCTCGGTGACCAGCAGGGCGGTCATCCCGCCCAGGCTCGCGCCGACCAGGACGATCCGGCGGCCGCCGTGCCCCTGGCCCGACTCGACCGGGGCCACCTGGTCGATGACGGCAAGGACGTCATCGCGAAGCACCTCGAGCCCGTAGGTGCGGGTCGGTGACCAGTCCGAGTCCCCGTGACCGCGGAAATCCAGCGCCACGACGTGCAACCCGGAGCGGGCCAGCACGACCCCTGCGGTCTTCCACGAGTGCCGGGTCTGGCCGCCACCGTGCAGGAGGATCACCGTCGTCTGCGGCCGTCCCGCCGATCCAACCCCCGCTCCGACCGCCGCTCCGACCGCCGGTCCCCATTCGTCGGCGACGAGCCGCAACCCATCGCCCCCGGTCAGCGTCAGGGTGTGTCGCCGTGTCACAGCGACAATTGTCTGCGCTGCAGTTTGCCGTTCGCGGTGCGGGGTAGGACATCGACGATCTTGATGACCCGCGGGACCTTGTATGCCGCCACGTGGGCGGCGGCATAGGCCCGCACCTGGTCGGGGTCGCACCCGTCGGGACCCGGGACGACGAAGGCCCCGACCACCCGAACCCCCGCCTTGACCTCGACCTCGGTGACCCCGACGTCGGCGACCCCGGGCGCCCCGGCCAGGACGTGCTCCACCTCTTGCGGCGAGACCCGGTAGCCGCCCGGGTTCATGACGTCGTCGGCCCGGCCGTGGTGGACAAGGTAGCCGTCCGGGTCGAGGTCGGCCAGGTCGCCGCCGACGAACCACTCCCCGCGCCGGGCCGCTGCGTCCTCCTGCGGGCGTTCCCAATAGCGCAGCAGCAGACCGGGATCGGTGCGATGCACGGCGAGCAGCCCGGTCTCCCCGACCGGCAGCGGCTCGTCACCGTCGGCTGGATCGACCGGCAGGATCGCCACGCAGCGGCCCTCTTGCGGCTTGCCCGGGGATCCCGGCCGGGTCGGCACGAGCGGGCTCGAGGAGACGTAGGTGGAGATCTCGCTCATCCCGAGCGCCTCGTAGAGCGGCAGACCGGTGGCCTCCTGCCATGCGGCATACAGGTCGCGGGAGAGGGCCTCCCCCGCGGTGAGGCCGTGGCGCAGGGTGGCCAGATCGTCGCGGACGAGGGCACCGCTGGCGAGCAACTGCCGGTAGACCCCCGGCACCGACGCGAAGATCGTCGCACCGCAGCGCTTGACGAGCCGACCCCAGACGCCCGGGTCGCGGGGACCGTTGTAGATGACCGATGTCGCGCCGTTGGCCCACGGGTCGGTCAACCCGACGCCCAACGTGTAGGTCCAGTTGAACGCCCCCGCGTGCAGCAGGACGTCACCGGCCCGCAGACCCAGCCAGCCGGCATACATCGGCCGCCGGCCCCAGGCCGACCGGTGGGCGTGCAGGACGCCCTTCGGCTCGTCCGTCGTCCCCGAGGTGTAGACGAGGAAAGCCGGGTCGTCGGCCGCGGTGTCGAGGTAGTCGGCTGGTTCGCACTCGACGCGCCATCGAGCGAGCTCCTGCGGACCGACGAGGGGTATGCCGTCGGGCACGGTCGCCACGAGGTCGGGGGCGGCGACGACAAGGGCCGGACGCGCGTCGGTCACGAGGACGGCGACCTCGTCTGGCGTGAGCAGGGCCGAGGTGGGCACGGCGACCAGGCCGGCGGCGACCGCGGCGAAGAAGGCGAGGGCGGCGTCGCTCGTGTTGCCCATGCGCAGCAGCACCCGGTCGCCAGGCCGGACTCCCCGGGCGCGCAACCCGGTGGCGATCCGCCGGACCGCGTCGTCGAGCTGCCCGAAGGTCCAGCATTCGTCGGTGGTGGCGTCCGCGTGGGCGTCGTGGACGACGACGAGGGCCAGGCGATCATCCGGACGGTGCGCGGCCGGGGCCAGGCAGTAGCCGGCCATGTTGAACCGGTCGGGTGCTGGCGCTCCCCGGAAGCCGAGGCCGGTCACGAGCGGGAGTCCGTCAGGACCGGGGGCCGTCGCCGACGGACTCGGCCGCCTGGCCAGCCTCGCCGTCGTCGTCCTGCAGGGTCTCCAGCTCAGGCAGCAGCTCGTGCCGGCGTCGGAACGTCTCGGCCACGGTGAGGGCGGCGGCGGCGACCGGTATGCCGACGAGCGCCCCGATCGGACCCATGAGGGCGACACCGACGAAGACCGAGCCCAGTGCGACGGCCGGGTGGACGTCCATGGTCCGGTTGCTCACCTTCGGGGTGAGCCAGTAGCTCTCGATCTGCTGATAGACCGTGGAGAAGATGAGGATCCAGACCGCATCGAGCGGGTCCTTGAGCAGCGAGAAGAGGGCTGGGATCACGACTCCGATGTAGGTGCCGATGATCGGGACGAACTGGCCGACGAGGCCCATGAGCACGCCCAGCGGCAACCAGAACGGCACGTCGATGATGGCGAAGAAGATCGCATAGCAGGTCGAGGAAATGGTCGCGAGGATGACCTTGGAGACGACGTAGCCCCCGGTCTTGTCGACGGCGATCGTCCAGATCGTCATGAGCATCGGCTGGTAGCGCGGCGGCAGGTAGGACCCGATGGTCTGGCGCAGCTTGATGCTGTCCGCCGACAGGTAGTAGGCGAAAACGAGGATCGTCACGAGGTTGAAGATGAACGTCACGACTGCGCCGAAGACACCGAGCAGACCGCCGCCGAACCGCTGTGCGAGCTCTCCGACCCGTTCGGGGGTCAACTGCAGCGCCGAGTAGATCTGGTCGGTGTTGAACGACGTGTTGAACGTCTGGTTGACCCAGGCGACGGCCTGGCGGACCGCCTCCGGGAAGGCGTCCTTGAGCTCCTGCGCCTGGGCGAAGAAGACCTGACCGAACATCGCGGCCACCCCAACGGTGACCGCCATGAGCCCGAAGAGGACCGCGGCCGAGGCCAGCGGCCTGCCCATCCCGCGCCTGATCAGCCAGGCCACCATCGGCTCCATGGCGATCGACAGCAGCCAGGCCAACAGCAACAGGAAGAGGAAGGTCCCCAGCGCCTGGAACGCCCACACGCCGACGAGCAGCACGAGGGCAGCCGCGACGAGCACCCACACGACCCGCTTGGACTGCGACAGCGCAACCCAGACGGGTCGACGGTCACTGTCTCCGGCGGCTCGCCCGGGCGCGCGCAACACCTGGGTGACCTCGGTCGGCGTCGGCTCGTTCACGAGGCTTCACTGTAGTTGCGAGGTGCCCCGTGAGCAGGCGTCAGCCCCAAAAGACTCGGATCCCCCGGTGGAGGCACACGGCATACCCGCAGGTATGCCGCGTGCTCACCCCCGTGACGACCGCGCCCCAGCACCGCCCCCGCAGTGGAGCCCCCGGCAGAATCGAACCGTCCCCCGGCGGCGACCCCGTTTCGCCCCCGTCGTGTCGCTCAGTCGCCTGAGCCGTGCCGGATCACTGCCCGCTGAGCAACCGATGAACCTCGGAGCTGCGGTAGCGCCGGTGTCCTCCCAGCGTTCGAATCGCCGTGAGCTTGCCCGCCCTTGCCCACCGGGTGACCGTCTTCGGATCGACTCGGAAGAGCGCCGCGACTTCGCCCGGCGTGAGCAAAGGATCCCTGTCCTCGCTCGTTGCCAACATCATTCTTCACACCCCAATCGGATGACCCCGCGTCAGTCCCCTGCGCCAGACACTCTCGCATGCTCAGCACCCTCGGCGTCGCCAAACGCCCCGAAATGGTTCCCATCGGGCGCGCGTCGGACAGATCGGCCAACGTCAGGTAGCGTTGTCCTCACGGAGAACACACGATTCCCGGGGCCGCTCCGCGGCGACCCACCGTGCACGGCCCCCTGAGGCAGCGCGCGGCGGGCCTGGCGATGCCGCCCCGGCAGACGCATGAGGGGGTCACGCCATGGGGCGCGGCCGGGCCAAGGCCAAGCAGACGAAGGTCGCCCGGGAGTTGAAGTACTTCTCTCCCGACACCGACCTCAGTGCGCTTGAGCGCGAACTTCACAGCGCCACCCAGCGTGGCGGCGCGTCCTTTGCCGACATCGACGACGACCTCGATGACGAGTTCGACGACGTCGATGAGGTTGACGAGGACGACGACGACGGTGACGACTACGCGAAGTGGGCTTCTGGTCGTTGACCGACCCGCTCGCCCGTTATTGTGCTCCCCCTTGCGGTTCCCTCCCGGGTTCGGTGTGCCTCGGTTGCCCTTCTGTATGCCTCGGTTGCCCTCGGTGTGCCGCGGCGGCACTAGGCGCCCGTGGCGCCGTCGATCCGCTCCCTGATGAGGTCGGCGTGCCCGTTGTGTCGGGCCCATTCCTCGATCATGTGCACGACGATCCACCGGTTGGCGATCTCACCCCGCCGCGTGCTCGTGTTGGCGGCGATCCCGTCGAGGTCCATCCGGGCCAGCGCCTCGTCGGACCGGCGCACGGCCGCCTCGAACGCCTCCCAGTCGGCGGCCACCGCCTCCGGTGTCGCCTCACACAGGTCCTCGTCGGCTTCCGGGTAGCGGTCGGTGATCGAGTGGTCGTCCTCGGCGATCCGCGCGAACCACCAGGTCTCGACGTCGGTCATGTGCCGCATGAGGCCGGCCAGGCTCATCCGTGACGGCGCGACGCCGGCGAGGCACTGCTGCTCGGCGGAGAGGCCGGAGCACTTCCACCGCAGCGTCTGACGGTGGTAGTCCAGCCAGGACTGGGCCAACTCGCGTTCGGTGCCGACGAGCCGGACGGCGGGCGGTTCCAGGGCCGGGTCCATGCCGGTGGGTGGGGTGCTCATCGCCCCACCGTAGACAGTCTCGAGGCCGTGCGCCTCAGGGTTTCGGGTGCGCCCCGACGACCTGGACCGCCCCGCCGTCAACACCCTTGGCACCGCGAGTCACCTCGACGTCGGGGTCGGGGGTCCAGGTCGCTTCCTCCCCGACCTCACCGAGGACCCACGCCGGTATGCCGCGGGCGCGGCATACCTGGGCCGCCGCCTCCGCCTGCGCGGCGGGCAGGACCGCGACGAAGCCGATCCCGAGGTTGAGGGTGCGTTCGAGGTCGGAGCGAGGAACTCGGCCGAGGTCGCCGATGACCTGGAAGACCGGCGGCGGGGTCCAGGTGGCCCGGTCGATCCGCGCATAGCTGCCCGCGGGCAGGACCCGGGCGAGGTTGGCCGCGAGACCGCCGCCGGTGACGTGCGAGAGGGCATGGACGTCGATGCCCGGGGTGCGCAGGAGGGCCAGGAGGTCGGCGGCATACACCCGAGTGGGGGTGAGCAACTCCTCGCCGAGCGTGCGCCCGAACTCCGCGACGTGCCGGTCCAGGCTCCACCCGGCGGCGGCGATCACCCGACGGACGAGCGAGAAGCCGTTGGAGTGCAGGCCCGAGGAGGCCAGGGCCAGGACGACGTCGCCGGCGCGCACCCGCTGCGGGCCGATGATGTCGGCGTACTCGACGACGCCGGTGGCGGCTCCGGCGACGTCGTACTCCTGCGGTTCGAGCAGGCCGGGGTGTTCGGCGGTCTCGCCACCGACGAGGGCGACACCGGCCTGCTCGCAGGCGCGGGCGATGCCTCCGACGATCGACGCGATCCGCTCGGGGACGACCTTGCCGGTCGCGATGTAGTCGGTCATGAACAGCGGCTCGGCGCCGCAGACGATGATGTCGTCGACGACCATCCCGACGAGGTCGAAGCCGATGGTGTCGTGGATGTCGAGCGCCTGGGCGATGGCGACCTTGGTGCCGACACCATCGGTGGACGTGGCCAGCACCGGGCGGGTCATCCGGGCGATCGTGGAGGCGTCGAAGAGCCCGGCAAACCCACCGAGGCCACCGAGCACTTCGGGCCGGGTGGCCCGCCGGACCGACTCCTTCATGAGCTCGACGGCCTTGTCGCCGGCCTCGACGTCGACTCCGGCGGCGGCATACGTGATGGGGGTGTCGGAAAGCGCGCGCGCCTCGCCGAGGTCGTCCGTGGTGCTCACCCTCCAAACCCTAGGCCACGCGCGTCCCCGCTTGCCGGGTCGAGGTATTCCACTACCGGCTGGCGGTAGCGGAATACCTCGATCCGGCGGCGCGCAGCGGTGTCCGGCGGGCGCAGCGGTCCACAGGGGGGTGACCGGACGCCCCACCATCCACAGCCCGAGCCATCGGCATCGCCGGACAGGGTGCTGAGTGGTCAGGGTCGGCGCATGATTTCAACCCACGTCACGAACCAGAAGGTCGGCACCACAGGTCAAGGAACCGCCACGCGGCGGGCGAGCGCCGATGCCTCGGAGCTGGGCGTCCGGCCCGTCCGCACCTCTGGCGAATACCCAACGAGGAGCCGACGCGACCGTGCCGTCGTGAGGCGAACCGCGACCGAACTGGCACAACCCCAGAGCGGGGTGCTGTCCCGTGACCTGCTCATGACCTGCGGTGCTGATGATCGCATGATCCGCCGCGAACTGGCCGCGGGTCGCTGGCGCAGGCATGGACGCCAAACGATCGCCCTGCACACCGGCGACCTCGATGTGGTGGCCCAGCGCTGGCGAGCGATCTGGGAGTCCGGTGTCAGGATCGCTGCGATCGATGGGGTGACCGCTCTGCAGGCCGCCGGACTCACCGGCTTCACCGAGGAGACGATCCACGTTTCGGTGCGGCACTCCATGACCATCCGGCCCACTCCCGGAGTTGTCGTCCACAAACTCATCCGTCGACTGCCCGACGAGTTGCTCGACAATGGGCTGCCTCGCACCCGACCGGCGATCGCTGCCGTACGCGCCGCACAGTGGGCGCGGTCGGACCGTCAGGCCGCACTGGTCATGGCAATGACGGTTCAGCAGCGGCTGGCCACCGGTGATCAGCTCCTCGAGGCGTCGATCCGGGTCCGTCGGCGCAACCGACGACGGCTCATCCACCTCCTGGCCGCCGATATCGCCGACGGCGCCCACTCACTCGGAGAACTCGACGTCGTCGCCGCCTGCCGAGCCCGGGGGTTGCCCGAACCGAGTCGGCAGGCGGTCCGGCGCCTACCGACAGGGACGGCATACCTCGATCTTGAGTGGCCCGGGGCCAAACTCGCGGTGGAGGTGGACGGCAGCGGTCACTTCTGGGGGCTGCAGCCGAGCGACGATGCCCTGAGGTTCAACGAGATCCTGCTGCAGGACACGCTGGTGTTGCGGGTGAACCTGCTGGGTTGGCGACTGGATCCACAGGCCTATGTCGATCAGATCTGCCGCGCCTACTTCGCTCGCAGCGGCTCCACTGCTGGATCGAGGTATTCCACCACCGTCTAGCGGTAGAGGAATACCTCGAACCGGCAGGGATGGGCGGGAGTCAGGGGTGCAGCAGGGCGTTCTCGGCGCCGCCGTGGGTGCCGATCCCGACGCCTTCGACGTCCACTCGTATGCCGCCCGCCGGGCTTGCGCTGGCCGTGGCGGCGGGTGCGGCCATCGACCCCATCGACCCCATCGGACCCGTCGCGCCGCCTGGCGCGTCGGGCTCGGGGTCGACATGCCGCTTCGAGGTGCTGAGGTCCACCGGGAGCGTCTCGAAGAGGTGCTTGCCGATCCGCCCGTCCTCGGGCAACTCGACGGGATAGCTGCCGGTGAAGCAGGCCGTGCACAGCCGATCGGCGGGCTGCGAGGTCGCCTCGATCATCCCGTCCAGGGAGATGTAGCCCAGCGAGTCCGCCCCGATCGACGCCCGGATCTCCTCGACGCCCAATCCGGTGGCGATGAGTTCGGCCCGGGTGGCGAAGTCGATGCCGTAGAAGCACGGCCAGTGCACCGGCGGCGAGGAGATCCGCACGTGGACCTCGGCCGCGCCTGCCTCGCGGAGCATCCGCACCTGGGCCCGTTGGGTGTTGCCCCGGACGATCGAATCGTCGACGACGACCAGCCGCTTGCCGCGGATCGTGTGCGTCAACGGGTTGAGCTTCAGTCGAATCCCCAACTGCCGCAACGTTTGTGACGGCTGGATGAAGGTCCGCCCGACATAGGCGTTCTTGACGAAGCCCTGGCCGTAGGGGATCCCGGACGCCTGCGCATAGCCGACCGCCGCGGGCACCCCGGAGTCGGGCACCCCGATGACGAGGTCGGCCTCGACGGGATGTTCGGCGGCCAGCCGGGCACCCATCGCGACCCGGGCCTCGTGCACGACCCGCTGGTTGATGACGGCGTCAGGGCGGGCGAGGTAGACGTACTCGAAGACACAGCCCTTGGGCTCCGGCGCCGCGAAGTGGTGCGAACGCAGCCCGTCCTCGTCGATGACGACGAGTTCGCCGGGCTCGATCTCCCGGATCACCGCGGCACCGACCGTCTGCAGGGCGGCGGTCTCCGAGGCGACCACCCACCCGCGGTCCAGCCGGCCCAAAGCCAGGGGCCGGATGCCGTGCGGGTCGCGGGCGGCATACAGGGTGTGTTCGTCCATGAAGACGAAACAGAAGGCACCCCGCAGCCGCGGCAGGACGTCGAGCGCGACGGCTTCCAGCGAGCGGTCCGGGTCGGACAGCAGCGCCGTGACCAATGCCGTGTCGGTCGTGTTGCCGCGCCCGATCTCGCCCGGATGCCGGTCGAGCTGTCCGTGCCGCTCGGCGACCAGGTCCCGCAGTTCGGCCGAGTTGATGAGGTTGCCGTTGTGCGCGAGCGCCACCGTCGTCGAGTCGGTGCCGCCCAGGGTCGGCTGCGCGTTCTCCCAGGTCGACCCGCCGGTCGTCGAGTAGCGGCAGTGGCCGATCGCGACGTGCCCGGTGAGCGACTGCAGCGCCGACTCGTTGAAGACCTGGCTGACCAGCCCCATGTCCTTGTAGACGAGCACCTTCTGCCCATCGCCGGTGGCGATACCGGCCGACTCCTGCCCGCGATGCTGCAGCGCGTAGAGCCCGAAATAGACGAGTTTGGCGACGTCCTCGCCCGGTGCCCAGACGCCGAAGACCCCACAAGCATCCTGGGGACCCTTCTCGCCCGGCATCAGATCGTGCGAGAGCCGCCCGTCACCGCGTGCCACGGGGGGAAGTCTCCCACAGGTATGCCGCCCGCTCCGACCGGAACGTCAGGACCGGCGGTCGATGAGGACGAAGACGACGGCGCCGAGCAGCAACCCGATCAGGGCGCCGAACAGCCCGAGGTAGCCGGCCTGGGAATTGAACGAGTAGTTCTGCAGCCGCTGCGCCTCCGCGTCGTCGAGCGGCCGAGCGGCCAGCAGGATCCCCACAAGGTAGCCGAGGATCGCGCCGGTGGCCAGGAAGGGCACGAGGCGCGGCGCCCGACGGCGACGGGGCATCGGCGGGCGGGGGTTGGCGGGCGACGAACTCACTCGGCCAGCCTACCCAGCGGCAACCAGTCGCCGAGCGAAGCCCGCTCCCCGGAGGCGCGGACCCGGCCGGAGTCGACGGCCTGCGTCCAGGCCAGCTCGCCGAC
Source organism: uncultured Intrasporangiaceae bacterium (assembly GCA_964573925.1). Taxonomy (GTDB): domain Bacteria; phylum Actinomycetota; class Actinomycetes; order Actinomycetales; family Dermatophilaceae; genus Phosphoribacter. The sequence goes on along the minus strand of CAZNLX010000002.1, from coordinate 8,257 downwards.
CGCCAGCGCCAGCCAGGTCGCCGGATCGGTCTCGACGACCGAAGGTGGCGTCCCGCGCCGGTGCACCGGCCCCGGCACGCACTGGGTGGCCCCGAACGGGGGCACCCGCACCTCGACCGACCGCCCGGGGGCCAGCGCCGCCAGCTCCTCCAGACTGAAGCGCACCGCGGTGGCCAGGGCATCCCGAGGCGCGTCGGGGGCGAAGCCGGCGGCACGGCATACCGCGAGGGCGGCGAGCCCGTCGGCGACGGGGATGCGGCGACGCGGAGGCACCCCCACATGGTGCCATCGCCGCCGGACGGGAGAGGATGGGGCCATGCGCGCGACCATCCTCAACGGGCCGTTCGACATTCGCCTCACCGAGGTCCCCGACCCGCAGGTGCGCGGCGCCCGCGACGCCGTTGTGCGGGTCACGGCGGCCTGCGTCTGCGGCTCCGACCTGTGGCCCTACCGAGGGATCAACGAGACCAAGCCGGGCATGCGGATCGGCCACGAGTTCGTCGGGATCGTCGAGCAGGTCGGCTCGGAGGTCGCCACCGTGCGGCCCGGGGATTTCGTCATCGCCCCCTTCGCGTGGTCGGACAACACCTGCCGGGTATGCCGCCTCGGCATCCAGACCTCGTGCGAGAACGGGGGCTGGTGGGGTGGCCGCGACCGCCAGGGGGAGTTCGTCGACGGCGGCCAGGGCGAGTTCGTCCGGGTCCCGGAGGCCGACGGGACCCTCGTGGCGACCCCCACCGTCCCGGGCGACGAACTCGTGCCCGATCTGCTCACTCTCTCGGACGTCATGGGCACCGGCTGGCACTGTGCGCTCTCCGCGGGAGTCGGGCCTGGGGACACGGTCGCCGTCGTCGGTGACGGTGCGGTCGGCCTCTGTGCGGTGCTGTCGGCCAGGCTGCAGGGTGCCTCGCGGATCATTGCGATGTCCCGGCACGAGGCGCGCTCGACGATTGCCGTCGAGTTCGGGGCGACCGAGGTCGTGCCCGAGCGGGGCGAGGCGGGTGTGGCGAAGGTTCGCGAGCTCACCGACGGCCTCGGGGTCGACGCGGCACTTGAGTGCGTCGGCACCGACGAGTCGATGCGCACCGCCCTCGACATGGTCCGCCCCGGCGGCCGGATCGGCTTCGTCGGAGTTCCGCATGGCGTCCAGGTGCCGATCGAGGACCTGTTCGGCCGCAACGTCCGGATCGGCGGCGGGGTCGCCCCGGTCCGCTCCTACCTCCCGGCCCTGCGTGACCTCGTCCTGGCGGGCCAGATCCACCCGGGCCGGGTCTTCGACCTCACGCTGCCGCTCGCCGACGTCGCGCAGGCCTATGCCGCGATGGACGAACGCCGGGCGACGAAGGTGATGTTGCGGCCATGAGCAATCACGGTGGTCAGGTCGCGGGCGCGCTCATCGGCCTGTTCTGGGTCGTGCTCGGGTGGTGGATGATCGCCATCGGCCGGCGCCGCGGCCGGGTCGGCGGCGACTGGGTGCCCGCCGAGGGGACCATCGTCGACAAGGACGGCGGCACCGAGGGCCTCTTCCTACGCAACCCGCACATCCGGTATGCCGCCCCCGACGGCTCCGAGCACCTGGTCTCCAGCAAGTCGCACGGCGACCTCTGGGAGCCGGGCCAGACGGTCGACATCCTCATCGATCCGGCGAATCCGGCGCGGGCGGTGCTGCGCACCCACGCGGCGCGAGCGACGCCCTATGTCGTCATCGGGTGGTTCATCGTCGTCGTCGGGCTGCTGACGCTCGTCGCGTCGTGGATGCTCGCCGTGTGGGTGCCGCAGACACCGGCGTGACCGGGCCGGGCGATCCAGCGGCCGGGCCGAGGTTCGAGTCCGACGGCCGCGGTGGTTGGACCGTCGTCCTGGACGGCCAGCCGCAGTCGCACGTCGACCTGGCCGACCCCGGGTTGGTCACCTTCGAATACGTCCAGCACTTCTGCCTCGCCATCACCGCCGGTATGCCGCCCGCTCCGGCCCCGTTGCGGGTCACCCACGTCGGTGGCGCCGGGATGACCCTGGCCAGGTGGGTGCAGCACACCCGGCCGGGCTCTGCGCAGATCGTCCTCGAGCCGGACGCCACCCTCACCGAGGCGGTGCGCGAGCGACTGCCGCTGCCTCGCGGGCACCGGATTCGGGTCAGGCCCGTCGACGGGCTCACCGGCGTGCGCGCGCTCGGCTCGGCGAGCGCCGACATCGTCGTCCTCGATGCGTATGCCGCCGGGCAGGTCCCCGCCGAGTTGGCCGCCCCGAGCTTCCTGGCCGAGGTCGCGCGAGTGTTGGCCCCCGGCGGGGTGTTGTTGGCCAATCTGGCCGACGAGCCCGCGCGGCGATGGGTTGCCCGGGCGGTGGCGACCATGGCCGCGGTCGAGGATCTGGGGCACCCCGCGGCCGTCGTGGCGACTCACGACGTGCTCAAGGGACGGCGCTTCGGCAACTACGTCGCGGTGACGACGAGAGCACCGACCCGGGAGCCGTCACCCGGCAAGCCGACGGAGGGCGCCACGGCCGGCGGGTCGCCCGGTCTCGGCCTCGATCTGGACGCCCTGCGCCGGGCGGTGGCGAGCGCGCCGATCCCCACCGGCATACGGATGGGAGCTGAGGTGACCCGGCTCATCGCGGGAGCGAGACCGTTCACCGACGCCGACGCGCAGCCCTCGCCCCCGCCGCCGGACCCCGGCGCCTGGCGGGTGCGCTGACCGGGAAGGCTCGATCTCCTAGAGTGGCGCGATGGCCGAGCGCACCCTCACCCAGCGCACCGTGGTGCCGGCCACCAATCCGGTGCGGGTCATCGACTGGCTCGCCGACCTGCGCCACACCGTCGGGCTCCAGCCGCTCATCGAGTCCGCCGAGCTGGTCGCCGACCGACCCGGTGACGCGGCGGACACGACGACCTGGCGGATCACCGAACGGCCCCGGCTCGGTCGGTGGGGTTTTCGCATCCGCTTCACGGCGACGGTCCGGCGGGTGAGCCCGACGCAGGTGCACACCCAGGTCAAGGCGGCCCTGGGCACCCGGCTGGTCACCCAGGTGCACGCCACCCCCGTTGCCGACGGCTCCGGCGTCGAGGTGGTCCAGGTGCTCACGGCCACCGCGCCGGCGGCGACCATCGGCTACGTCATCGGGCAGGCTCGGGCGGCGCACACCGAGGCATTCCGGCGGCTGCCCGGCCTGCTGGCCTAGCGGGGCGGATTCTCACCGAGCGACGCGACGACCCTGGGCAAGGTGGCCAGATCGTCCAGGATCACGGTCGCGTCGGCCAGCCACGCGACCGGGCCGATCCCGCCCGCGAAGCCGACGCACGGCATACCGGCCGCTCGGGCCGCAGCGACCCCGTGCCGCGAGTCCTCGACGACGACGCACGCACCCGGCGCGAAGCCCAACGAGCTCGCCGCGAGAAGGAACAGGTCCGGAGCCGGCTTGCCCCGCGCCACGTCCGCGGCGGTGAAGATCCGTTCATCGGCGAACCAACCGTCCAGCCCGCAGATCCGCAGTTTGCGCCAGGTCCCGACCCGCGACCCGCTCGTTGCCACACAGACCTGCCAGCCGGCCGCCACGAGGGTCTCGATCGCTCCGGACACTCCCGGAAGGGCCACCAGCTCGGTCTCGTATGCCGCGCCATAGGCCGAGCTCCATCGCGCCACCCAGTCGGACGGCACCGGCCGCCCGGTAATCGCCTCGATATCGGCGAGTTGGTCGGCCTCCGAGCGGCCCATGTGCCGCTCGACGACCTCCGCGAAGGTGATCGGCCAACCCAACTCGCGGATCGCCCGGACGTCGACCTCGATGTGCAGCCGCTCGCTGTCGACGAGCACCCCGTCGCAGTCGAAAACGACCAGCCCGCAGAACGATTCGCTCATCCGACCCAGGCCCGGGCGTTGCGGAACATCCGCAGCCAGGGGCTCGGTTCGGACACCGATCCGTCGGTCCAGGACAGTTGGACGTTGCGCAGCACCCGCTCCGGGTGCGGCATGAGGACGGTGAACCGGCCGTCCGCCGTGGTCACCGAGGTGAGCCCACCGGGGCTGCCGTTGGGGTTCGCCGGGTATGCCGCCGCCGGCCGTCCCAGCCCGTCGACGAACCGCATCGCGGGCACCACCGCGCCGGCATCACCGCGCTGCGAGAAGTCGGCCCGGCCTTCGCCGTGCGCCACGGCGATGGGGATCCGGCTGCCGGCCATGCCGGTGAAGAAGATCGACGGGCTGTGGAGCACCTCGACGAGCGAGAGCCGCGCCTCGAACTGCTCGCTGCGATTGCGGGTGAACCGTGGCCAGGCCTGCGCGCCCGGGATGTGATCGGCCAGCGCCGCCATCATCTGGCAGCCATTGCAGATCCCCAGGGCGAAGGTGTCCGGCCGGTGGAAGAACTCGTGGAACGCTTCGGCCAGAACGGGATTGAACAGCACCGAGCGGGCCCAGCCCTCCCCCGCCCCGAGCGTGTCACCGTAGGAGAAGCCGCCGCAGGCCACGAACCCCTGGTATGCCGCGAGGTCGGCGCGCCCGGTCTGCAGGTCGGTCATGTGGACGTCGTAGGTGTCGAACCCGGCCCGGTCGAAGGCGAACGAGGTCTCGACGTGGCTGTTGACGCCCTGCTCGCGCAGGATGGCGAGCTTGGGCCGGACCCCCCGCGCGATGAACGGCAGGGCGACGTCCTGCGCCGGGTCGAAGGTGAGCGCGACGTGCAGACCGGGCACGTCGTCGACAGCCATCGCACCGGCCGCCGCGTGCTCCTCGTCGGCGCACTCGGGGTTGTCCCGCAGCCCGGCGATCCGCCAGGACACCTCGTCCCAGACCTGGCGCAGCTCGCCGATCGGCTGGTGCAGCACCGGCTGTCCGCCGACCGACAGGTGCATCCGCCGGTCCGGCGCGGTCCGGCCGACGACCCGGGACGCCTCGCCCAGTCCGTGCGAGGCGAGCACCGCCTCCGCCTCGGTCAGCCGGTCGGCCGGCACCCCGAGGAGCACCCCGAGCTCCTCGGTGAACAGGGCCGCCGCCGACACGACGTCGAGCTCGACCCCGACTCCGCCCGCGAAGGCCATCTCGCAGGCCGCCGCCCACAGTCCGCCGTCCGAACGATCGTGGTATGCCGTGACAATCCCCTTGTCCCGCAACGCATTCACCGCGTCAACGAGCCGCACGAGCGGCGCCGGGTCGTCGAGGTCGGGCACCGCGCCGCCGAACTGACCGGTCACCTGGGCGAGCATCGACCCGCCCAACCGGTCCCGGCCGCCGCCGAGGTCGACGAGCAGCAGCACCGAGCCGTCGCCCAACTCGGGCGTCAGCGTCCCGCGCACATCGGCCAGCGATGCGAAGGCGGTGACGACGAGGCTGACCGGCGCGACCACTGACCGGGCCACCCCGGCGTCGTCGGTCCAGGTCGTGCGCATCGACAGCGAGTCCTTGCCGACCGGCACCCCGATCCCCAGCGCCGGGCACAGGTCCATCGCCACGGCGCGGACCGTGTCATAGAGCGCCGCGTCCTCGCCGGGCTCGCCGCAGGCCGCCATCCAGTTGCAGGAAAGCTTGACCCGGCTCAGCTCGATCGGTGCGGCGAGCAGGTTGGTCAGCGCCTCCCCGACCGCCATCCGCCCGGAGGCCGGGGCGTCGATGGCCGCGAGCGGCATACGCTCCCCGCTGGCCATGGCCTCCCCCGCGAAGCCCTCGTATGCCGCGAGCGTCACCGCGACGTCCGCGACCGGCACCTGCCACGGGCCGACCATCTGGTCGCGGTGACTCAGCCCGCCGACGGTGCGGTCGCCAATGGTGACGAGGAAGCGTTTGGACGCGACGGTGGGATGGCGCAGCACGGCCAGGGCCGCCTCGGCGAGATCGACTCCGGTCAGGTCCAGTTCGTCCGTCGACCGCGGCACCCGGTTGACGTCGCGCTGCATCTGCGGAGGCTTGCCGAGCAGCACCTCCATCGGCATGTCGATGGCCCGCTCACCGCCCGGCCCGTCCTCCAGGACGAGCATCCCGTCCGCGCTCGCGACACCGACGACGGCATACGGGCAGCGCTCGCGCGCGCACAGCTGGGCGAACAGCGACAGCGACTCCGGCGCGATGGCCAGGACGTAGCGCTCCTGGCTCTCGTTGCACCACATCTCCTTGGGGGCCAGGCCACTCTCCTCGAGCGGGATCGCGCGCAGGTCGAAACGCGCGCCCAGCCCGGCGCCGTCGACGAGTTCGGGGAAGGCGTTGGACAGCCCTCCGGCGCCGACGTCGTGGATCGACAGGATCGGGTTGTCCGCACCGAGCGCCCAGCAGTGGTTGACGACCTCCTGGGCGCGGCGCTCGATCTCGGGGTTGCCGCGCTGCACCGAGTCGAAGTCCAGGTGGGCGGCGTTGACGCCCGAGGCCATCGACGACGCCGCCCCGCCGCCCATCCCGATCCGCATCCCCGGCCCACCGAGCTGGACGAGCAGGGTGCCGGGCGGGAAGGCGATCTTGTGCGTCTGGTCGGCCGAGATGGTTCCCATGCCGCCGGCGCTCATGATCGGCTTGTGATAGCCGCGGCGCACGCCGGCGACGGTCTGCTCGTAGACCCGGAAGAAGCCGCCGAGCCCGGGCCGGCCGAACTCGTTGTTGAACGCCGCACCGCCGATCGGCCCGTCGAGCATGATCTCCAACGGGGTCGCCAGGTGCCCGGGCCGCCCGACCGGGTCACGCTCCCACGGCTCGTCGGTGCCCGGCAGGTGCAGGTTGGAGACCGCGAACCCGGTGAGCCCGGCCTTGGGCCGCGAGCCCCGGCCGGTGGCCCCTTCGTCGCGGATCTCGCCACCGGCCCCGGTCGCCGCGCCGGGGAATGGCGAGATCGCCGTCGGGTGGTTGTGGGTCTCAACCTTCATGAGGACGTGGACGGTGTCTTCGCGCGCGGCATACCTCCCCGGGCCGGTCTGCTCCTGCGGGAGCCAGCGCGGCACGACCGCGCCCTCCATGACCGAGGCGTTGTCCGAGTAGGCGACGACGGTATGCCGCGGGCTCACCGTCTCGGTGTGCCGGATCATCTGGAAGAGCGAGCGGTCCTGGACCTGCCCGTCGACGACGAAGCGGGCGTTGAAGATCTTGTGCCGGCAGTGTTCGCTGTTGGCCTGGGCGAACATCATCAACTCGACGTCGCTCGGGTCCCGGCCCAGCCCGCGGAAGGCCTCGACGAGGTAGTCCACCTCGTCGTCGGACAGCGCCAGCCCGTATGCCGCGTTCGCCTCGACGAGAGCTTCCCGCCCCCGCTGCAGGACGGCGACGTGCGCGAGCGGCTCGGCCTCCCGCTCGGCGAACAGTGCTTCGGCGCCGTCGTGTCCAAGCAGGACGCTCTCGGTCATCCGGTCGTGCAGCAGACCGGCGACGGCCGCGAGGTCATCCCCGGCGAGCGCCGGTCCCTCGATCCGGTACTCGGTGACCCGCTCGACCCGGCGGATGTCGAAGCCGCAATTGTGGGCGATGTCGGTGGCTTTCGATGCCCATGGCGAGACGGTGCCCAGGCGGGGTGCCACGACGAGGACCGTGTCGGCCGGCGCCGCCGGACCGGGTTCGCCGGCGGGTTCGCCGGCGGGGTCGTCGAGAGGTTCGCCAAGAGGTGCGCCGAGTGCGCCCGCGAGGGGGTCGCCGAGTCGGGCCGCGGGGGCGGCATACGGCTCGCCGTAGTCGAGCAACCGGCCGAGCCGGGCGTGGGTGTCGGAGTCCAGGGCGGCCGCGCTGGCGACCCAGTGGACGTGTCGGGCGCCGATCCCGGTGACGGCCGGGACTCGTTCCTGGATTCGGCGCAAGAGCCCGGCGGCACGGAAGTCGGAGAGGGCACGTCCGCCCTCGAAGCTGGTCAGCACCGGGGCGGGCGAGGCTCCCATGACAGGCGGACTCCTCCAAAGGGGTGGGCGCGCCGAATCGGCGACGGCTCGCCCTCAAGCCTACCCGCTCGGCCGCGCCGGTCCCCGAGCGTCTCGGTCGCGCTACTTGTTCTGCGGGAAGCCGAGGTTGATCCCGCCGTAGCTCGGGTCGAGCCACCGCTGGGTCACCGCCTTGGTCCGGGTGTAGAAGTGCACGCCCTCCATCCCGTGGGCGTGGCTGTCGCCGAACAGCGATGCCTTCCAGCCGCCGAACGAGTAGTAGGCCATCGGGACCGGGATCGGCACGTTGATGCCGATCATCCCGACCTGAACCTCGTTCTGGAACCGGCGCGCGGCACCCCCGTCGTTGGTGAAGATCGCCGTGCCATTGCCGTAGAGGCTGGCGTTGATCAGTCCCAGGCCCTCGTCGTAGGAGGCCACCTG
>CAZNLX010000001.1:0-28467 GCA_964573925.1 uncultured Intrasporangiaceae bacterium | reverse complement strand
CCGTCGAGCATGGAGTACTCGGTGTGGACGTGCAGGTGCGCGAAGCTGCGCTCGGGGGGCGGTGGGGTGGACATCGGGGCTACTGTATGCCGCCCCGCCGACGCCCCCGCGCGTGTCGCCAGCCGTGTCGGGCGGGTCCGGCTCATCCGCCGCACGACCGGTCCGGCAGGCGGACCGCACCCGTCTCAGCCTGCGGCCAGGACGTCCAGCGCGTGCTCGAGATCGGCCGGGTAGGGGCTGGCGAAGCTCACCCACTCGCCGGTCCCCGGGTGTTCGAAACCGAGCCCGACGGCGTGCAGCCACTGCCGCTCCAGGCCGAGCCGGGCCGCCAGTCGCGGGTCGGCACCGTAGAGCGGGTCACCGCAGCAGGGGTGGCGCAGCGCGGCCAGGTGCACGCGGATCTGGTGGGTCCGCCCGGTCTCGAGCTTGATCTCGAGCAGGGCGGCGCTCGCGACACCGTGGAACGCCTCGACGACCTCGTAGTGGGTCACCGCCGGCTTGCCCGAGGCCATCACCGCGAACTTGAACTCGTGGGCCGGATGCCGCCCGATCGGGGCGTCGATCGTCCCGACCATCGGGTCGGGCAGGCCCTGGACGAGGGCGTGGTAGGTCTTGTCCACCTGCCGCGAGCGGAACGCCTGCTTGAGCCGGCTGTAGGCGTATTCGCTCTTGGCCACGACCATGAGTCCCGAAGTCCCGACATCGAGGCGGCTGACGATGCCCTGGCGTTCGCTGGCTCCGGAGGTGGCGATTCGGTAGCCGGCCGCGGCGAGCCCGGCGACGACGTTCGGGCCGGTCCAGCCGACGCTCGGGTGCGCGGCCACGCCGACGGGCTTGTCGACGACGACGAGGTCGTCGTCGTCGTGCACGATCGTCATCCCGGGCACCGGCTCGGCGATCACCTCGATCGAGGGGCTGGGATCCGAGACGGGCAGGACGACCTCGAGCAGGTCCCCGGCCCCGACCCTCGCCGACTTTGTGCTCACCCTCTCGTTGAGGGTCACCTTGCCGTCGGCGGCCAACTCGGCGGCTCGAGTGCGCGACAGGCCGAACAATCGCGAAATTGCCGCGTCGACCCGCTCCCCGTGCAGCCCCTCCGGGACGAGCACGGTCCGCGGGTCACCCATCGCGCCCGGAGTCCGGTATGCCGTCCGCCCCGGCTTCGCGGTCCGGCTCGGTGCCGCTGGCGGCCGGCTGCGAGCGACCGGGAGCTGCCATCCCCTCCCGGGTCCCATCCAGGCCGATGCCGCGCAGGGCGAGCAGACCGATGAGCATCGCCGCCGCGACGATGGCGATGTCTGCGACGTTGCCGACGAACCACCCGTTGTAGTCGATGAAGTCCACGACGTGCCCGCGGCCGAATCCGGGTGAACGGGTGAGCCGATCGGTGAGGTTGCCGAGTGCGCCGCCGAGGATGAGGCCGAACGCCCAGGCCCAGGCGGTGCTGCCGAGTTTGCGACTGCTGCGGACCAGGACGACGAGGACGGCGACCGCCAGCAGGGTGAGCACCCAGGTGCTGCCGGTGCCCATCGAGAAGGCAGCCCCCGGGTTGCGCACGAGGTACAACCTCAGGAAGGTCCCGATGAGTTCATGGGCCTGCGCGTCGGTCAGGGCAGCGACGGCCCACAGCTTGCTGGCCTGGTCGGCGGCATACACGACGACGGCCACGACGACGAAGAGGACGGTCAACCGACGGGACCGCCCGGGCGCGCCGGGCTGGGGGGCGGGCGAGGTCACCCGCGTTCTGATTTCTCCTTGCATGACCTGCATAGGGTCGCACGCGGGGCGGCCTGGAGTCGAAACTTGCCGATCGGCTCGCCGCAGGACTCACACACCCCGTAGCTGCCGTTGTCGAGCCGCTCCAGGGCGTGGCGGTTCTGCGCGAGCTTGTCCCGGGAGATGTTGGCCAGCGAGATCTCCTGCTCGCGCTCGTAGGTCTTGGCACCGGCGTCGGCCTGATCGTCGCCGGAGCCGTCACCGGCGTCCCAGATGAGGCCCTGCAGGTCCTCCTCCGCCGTGGCGATGTCCGCGAGCCCACGGGCGATGTCACGCTCGATCTCGCGCCGGATCTCCTTGAGCTCGGCCTCGGTCCACGGTTCCTCGTCGGCGCGGACCGGCAGTGGGCTGTCGTCGACCGCGACCAGCTTGGCCGGCGCCGGCGCGGCCTTGGTCGCCGCCTTCTTGGCCGGCTTGGCCGGTACGGGAGCGGCCTTGGTCGCCGCCTTCTTGGCCGGCTTGGCCGGCGCAGGAGCGGCCTTCGTAGCCACCTTCTTGGCCGGTTTGGCCGGCACGGGAGCGGCCTTCGTCGCCACCTTCTTCGCCGGCACCGCCGTGGCCTTCGTCGCCGCCTTGGCCGTCTTGGCAGGCGCAGGCGTCGCCCGTGCCGACGTGGCGGCGGGCGCCGTGGTCTTCTTCGCCGGGGCGAGCGCGGCCGCCTTCCGGGCCGAGGACGCCGCCTTCGTCACGGCCTTGGCCACCGGGGCGGCGGATGTGCCCTTCGTCGCAGCCATGGCCGCTCGGATCCCTTCCGGGTCTCGGTCGCCCGTTCGAATGAGGGGCGATCGCGCCCGAGGATAAGCCACGAAAGCGCATCGTGGGAGTCATGCGGGCGAACAACGCGCCGCGCCGTTACTCGATGGTGATCAAGGACACGAAACAGACGTGGGGCCCGGACCGAAGTCCAGGCCCCACGTCGCGCGGCGCTCGGCGGCATACGCCGACCGTGAGGGTCGCGCCGGCGGGTCACCGGATCAGGCCGAGGCGTCCGCCCCGGTGCCGGCGAGCTCGGCGAGCTTGTCCTCGAAGTAGGACCGCAGCTGCGAACGGTAGGTGCGCTCGAAGGACCGCAGGTCCTCGATCTTGCGCTCAATGACGGTGCGCTGGCCCTCGAGTTCCTCGAGCACGGCGGCCTTCTTCTGCTGAGCCTCGGCGACCATCCCGGTGGAGCGTTCGCGGGCCTCGGTGAGCATCTGCTCCTTGAGGTTGGCAGCCTCGGCGAGCATCTCGTCGTGCTGGCGCTGGGCCGCGCCGACCAGCTCGTCGTGACGGTGCTGGGCCGTGCCGAGCAACTCGTCGTGACGGCTCTGGGCCGTGAAGAGCAACTCGTCGTGCTGGCGCTGACCACTACCGACCAGTTCGTCGAAACGGGCCTGGCCGGTCGAGAGCAACTCGTGGTGGCGAGCCTCAGCCGCGTTGATCAACTCGTGGCGTTTGGCCTCGCCTTGGGCGACGTGCTCGTCGTGCAGGCGCTGGGCCAGCTCGATGAGGCCGGCGGCGCTTGCCGTGCCACCCATCGCCCCACCCGCGAACGCCGCGACCGGAGCGGCCGCCTCGGGCTGAGCGGCAGCCTGGGCAAGTGAGGCCTGCTCGCGCTGGGCCGCGGCCAGAGCCGCCGCCTCGGCCTGCTCGGCGCGGGCGTGCGCCTCGGCAGCGCGCTGATCCGCGTCATGGACCCGGGCTGCGGCCTCCTGGACCTTGGCCTCGGCCTCAGCCACCCGCGACTCGACCTCGTAGAGGTGCTTCTCCGCCTCGGCGGCACGCGAGGAGAACTCCTCGGCCCGACGCTGGGCATCGGCCACCGCAGCCTCAGCGTCTTGGACCATGCGCGGGGCGCCGTCCGCCTGGGCCTGAGCGTCGACCAGCGAGCCGCGCAGACTGTCGAGGCGGCCCTGCAGGCTGTCGAACTCGGCGCGGGCGCCGTTGATCGACTCGGTGACCCGGGCGTGCTCGGCATGAGCCTGGCTCAGCTGAGCCTGGGCGTCGGCGAGCCGGGCTTCCAGCTCCTCCGCGGCACGGGTGTCGACGGGGGAGGCCACCGCCATCGTCGGGGCGTCGGACATCCCCCGACCGGCCCGGCAATCGGCGAGCTGCTGCTTGTAGTCGTCGCGCTGGGCCAGCAACGACCGCATCTCAGCGACGATCTCGTCGAGGAAGTCATCGACGTCGCGCTCGTCGTACCCCTTGCGGAATTGGGTCGTCTGGAAGTGCTTGTTGAGCACTTGTTCGGGCGTGAGCGCCATGGGTCACCTCGACTGACAGTAGATAGTGGCGAGCCAACGTTACCTAATCGAGTCCTGTCGACCCAACCGACTCCGTCGCCCCCGGTCGTCCGGGCGTCGCCTGCGCCCTGCGCGTCATTGTGTCAGAACGGTTGGACGCTCATCAGCGTCGAGGTGATGAGGAACAGGATGATGAAGGCGAGATCGATCCGCACCGTCCCCAGATTGAGGCTGGGCACCACCTTGCGGATGGCCCGCAGCGGCGGGTCGGTCACGGTGTAGACCGCCTCCGCGAGGATGAGCACGATCCCGGTCGGGCGCCATGACCTGGCCAGCACCCGCACCCAATCGAACACGAGGCGGCCGATGAGGAAGAGGAAGAAGATGAACAGCAGGGCGGAGACGATCTGCCAGGCGGAGCGCATCGACCTATCGTCTCCGATCACCGGTCGCCAGGCCAGCCCCGCGACCTGACGAACCGTCGGGGATCAACTCTGGTTGAACGGACCGCGCGCCCGGATGGACGGGGACTCCTCGGCCGTGACCTCGACGTGAGCCGGCGAGAGGAGGAAGACCTTGGCGGTGACACGCTCGATCGAGCCGTGCAGACCGAACACCAGACCGGCGGCGAAGTCCACCAGACGCTTGGCGTCGGCGTCGTCCATGTCGGTGAGGTTCATGATGACCGGGGTGTTCTCCCGGAAGGACTCGCCGATGGCCTTGGCCTCGTTGTAGGTCCGTGGGTGGATCGTGGTGATCCGGGTCAGCGAACCGGCCTCCGCCTCGGAGACGACGGCGGACACCGAGGTCGGCCGGGTGGGAAGCGGGGTGACGGCGGCGGTGCGCTCCGGGACGCGGTCGTCCTCGTAGGCTTCGTCGTAGGAGTCGTAACGCTCGTCCTCCTCGGCGAGCCCGAGGTACACCATCGTCTTGCGAAGTGCCCCAGCCATGGGCCCATCCCCTTTATGTCCGTCGGTGCCATCTCGACCTGCCTGCCCGGGCAACGCCACGGCATACGGGTCTGGGCTCGACGTTAGCGAAGGGGCGGGCGCGATCCGAGGATTGCCGTCCCGACACGCAGGTGTGTCGCACCGTGCCGTACGGCTGCTTCGAGATCCCCGCTCATGCCCGCCGAGATCCACGTCGCCGCGGGCTGCACGGCTCGCACCGAGGCGGCGACCTCGGCCAGCCTTGCGAACGCCTCGTCGGGATCGGCGCCCAGCGGAGCCACGGCCATCACCCCGCCGAGTTCGAGCGCGCCGGATTGATCGACCATCTCGGCCAACCCGACCACGTCGGCGGGGTCGGCGCCGCCGCGGCGCGCGGCACCCCCCGGATCGGCCTCGAGGGACACCTGCAGCAACACCGTCAGCCGCTTGTCGTGCGCGGCTGCTGCCCGGTCCAGCGCGCGCACCAGGGCTGGCCGGTCCACGGCATGGACCACGTCGGCGATCCCGGCGACGACCCCCGCCTTGTTCGTCTGCAGTTGCCCGATGAAATGCAGCCGCAGCCCGGGGGTGTCCGAACGAACTTCGGCGAACTTCGACGCCGCCTCCTGGGCTCGGTTCTCCCCGAGGTCCCGGACACCGAGCGCGGCCAGCCGCCGAACGTCGGCGGCGGGGAAGAACTTCGTCACGACGACGACGGACACCTCGCCGGAGGGTCGCCCGGCGGCCGCGCAGGCCCGGTCCACCCTCAGTCGCACCGCAGCGAGGTTCGCAGCCAGCTCGGCGGCGCGGGGGTCACTCCGCAGGTCGATCGACCGGTTCATTTCGCTCATGGTTCCTCCGGCCCGCTCGGGACGGTCCACAGCTGCGGGTATGCCGCCCGGCCGGCATCGCCATCCGGGCTTGGTTCGCCTCGGCGCAGCACCACGCCGGCGAACCGCCCGGTCCGCTGCGCGCGCCGGTAGGAGTAGAGACGCTCGTCCTCGCGGGTGCACCCGGGCACCCAGGAGACCGGCACGGACCGTCGAGCCAACTGGGCGACGACCCCTGCGGCGACATCGACCGCCGGGGTGCCGGCCCAGGAGACCGTCGCGCTCTCGGGAACGATCCGGGCCACGTCCCGGCGCATCGCCTCCGGAACCTCGTAGCAGCGGCCGCAGATCGAAGGGCCAACGACCGCACGCGGGGCACGCGCGCCCAGGTCGCCCATGGCGTCCAATGCGGCCGTCACCACCCCGGCCATCAACCCCGGCCGGCCGGCGTGCACCGCGGCGATGACCCCGGCATCGTGGTCGGCCAGCAAGACCGGGACGCAGTCGGCGACGAGGGCCACCAGCGCGAGCTCGGTCGAGGCGGTCACCACGGCGTCGCACTCTGGCGGTTCGGCCGGCCAGGGGCCGTCGACGACCTGCACCACCGCCCCGTGGCACTGGTTCATGAAGACCAGCCGCTCGGGTGGGAGCTGCAGCTGCGCGGCCAGCACGGCCCGGTTGGCCATGACGTCTCGGGGGTCATCGCCGACGTGGCGGGCGAGGTTGAGTCCGTCGAACGGGGCAGCACTCGCGCCGCCGCGCCGACCGGTGACGGCCAGCTCGACGGTGCCGTAGCGCCCACGCCAGAAGAACATCGGCTCACACGCTAGTGCGCGACTGCACCCGGGCCAGCGTCCGGCTACTTGAGGAAGTCGGGGACGTCCAGGTCGTCGCCGTCGTCGAAGTTCACCGTGGACGGCGGGGCCGGCACGGGCGGAACCACGACGGGGGTGTGCATTGGCGCGGGCATGCTCGGAACGACCGGCTCGGCCGGGGTCGCCGGCGCGACGGGGGTGGTCGCAACTGCCGGGCGGCCGGGCGCGGCCTGCACCTGGCCAAGCGCACGGGCGTCGCTGCGCGGCGTGGGGTTGCCGCCGTCGAAGCCGGCCGCAATGACGGTGACCCGGACCTCGTCGCCCAGGGCGTCGTCGATGACCGTCCCGAAGATGATGTTCGCCTCCGGGTGCGCGGCCTCCTGGACCAGGCGGGCTGCCTCGTTGATCTCGAAGAGGCCCAAGTCCGAGCCGCCGGAGATGGACAGCAGCACGCCGTGCGCGCCATCGATGCTCGCCTCGAGCAGCGGCGAGGAAATCGCCAACTCGGCAGCCTGGACGGCCCGGTCCTCACCGCGGGCCGAGCCAATCCCCATGAGGGCCGAGCCAGCCCCCTGCATGACCGACTTGACATCGGCGAAGTCGAGGTTGATGAGACCCGGGGTGGTGATGAGGTCGGTGATGCCCTGGACGCCGGACAGCAGCACCTGGTCGGCGCTGCGGAAGGCGTCCATCATCGAGACGTTCCGGTCGCTGATCGACAGCAGCCGGTCGTTGGGAATGACGATGAGGGTGTCGACCTCTTCGCGAAGGCTGCCGATCCCGCTCTCGGCCTGGTTGGCGCGCCGACGGCCCTCGAAGGTGAACGGGCGGGTGACCACGCCGATGGTCAACGCGCCGAGCGACTTGGCGATCCGGGCCACCACTGGCGCGCCGCCGGTGCCGGTGCCGCCGCCCTCACCGGCGGTGACGAAGACCATGTCCGCGCCGCGCAGGACCTCCTCGATCTCCTCGGCGTGGTCCTCCGCCGCCTTGCGACCGACGTTGGGGTCCGCCCCGGCGCCCAGGCCCCGGGTGAGCTCCCGGCCCACGTCGAGCTTGACGTCGGCGTCACTCATCAACAGCGCCTGCGCGTCGGTGTTGATGGCGATGAACTCGACGCCCTTGAGGCCGACGTCGATCATCCGGTTGATGGCGTTGACGCCACCACCACCGATGCCGACGACCTTGATGACGGCGAGGTAGTTCTGCGGTGTAGCACCCACGGTGGTGGCCTTTCGTCTGCGTTCGGCGCGCGATTCGTCTCGTCCGGGCTGGAGCTGCTGACCGTTCGACCTCGGCACCCCGGCCGTCGGATGAGGCTCCCACCCGACACGCCGGAGAACCGCTGTCGAACCTGAAGGTCTAGTCGAGATAGAGTGTCGCCTCGACCGGACCGTCGGACCGACCGTAGGCATTCGACGGAGTCTTTCCAACGACCGTCGCGGCGTGTCTTCGACCTCGCCCTGAGATTGTCCGTTGCGTTCGTGACAGGTGCGGTCAGAGTGGCCTCAGTGACTGATGTGACTGGTGTTTCGTGCCACAACCACGGATCACTCGAGGGGTCGGCTATCGAGTCACCGGGGTGTCCGGCGCGCTGACGTCGATGACCTTGGGCTTGGTCGCCAGGAGCACCTGGAGCACCTTGAGCTTCTTCTCCTCCGCCCCGCGACCGCCCCACACGACCTGGACGTCGCCGAGCGTGAAGGTCACCAGGCTCGCGCTGGTCACCGTGATCTCCGAAACGCGGCCTCGTTGGTCGGTCGGCAGCAGGCGCAGCACGTCGATGACCGCGCGCAGGCCCTCTGGCGCCGGCTGGCGCCCCGATCCGTTGACCACCGCCAGGCCCTGAGGAGGGCTGTCCACGTCCCTGAAGGCCACCCCGTCCTCGTCGACAACCTTGAGCACCCCGTCATCGGTGCGCACCACGAGCAGTCCTACCCGCGGGGTCACCACCACCTGCAGGGTGCGCGGCCAGGCCGGCGTGACCACGGCTCGCCGGACCATCGGGAGGCTCCCCACGCGCTGGGCGACTGCAGCGGTGTCGACTCTGGCCAGTGGCTGACCGAGTGGGACCCCCACGACACCCAGGGCGGCCTCCCGATCGGCGCCCTCGACGCCGGTGACGACGATCTCGTCGACGACGAAGACCGGACTGGCCCAGACCAGCCAGATCCCACCGACCAGCACGGCCACAGCCGCGGCCAGCACTGCGACGATGCGCAGAGGTCGGCGCCGGACGGCCACGGCCCGCTGCTGGAGGCGAACCCTGGCCGAGGGCAATCGTCGGACGCTCATCCCTGGCCCGTCCGGCGGTCGGCAGCAGCGCCGTCGGCGGCCAGGGCGGCCAGTAGCGCCGGTCCGACGGTGGTCACGTCGCCTGCCCCCACGGTGAGCACCACATCGCCGGACCGGACGGCGGCGCGCAGCGCCGGAAGGACCCGGTCGGCGCCCGCAACGAACTCGACCTTGGCCAGTGAGCCGGTCGCCCGCACGGCGTCGGCGACCAGTGCCCCGGTCACCCCGGGCAAGGGGTCCTCGCGGGCGGCATACACGTCGGCGACGAGCACGACGTCGGCCGAGGCAAGGGCGGCACCAAAGTCGGCGGCGAAATCCCGGGTCCGCGAGTAGAGGTGCGGCTGGAAGAGGACGACGAGCCGTCCCGCTGGTCCGACGGCGGCGCGCCCGGTCGCCACCGCGGCTCGGACCTTTGCCGGGTTGTGCGCGTAGTCGTCGACGACGGTCACCCCGCCGACCTCACCGACCCGCTCGAACCGGCGACGCACGCCCCTAAACCTCGACAAGAGGTCGAGCCAGGTCCGCACGGCCTCCGGGGTTCGGTCCGCACCCGAGGCCCCGGCCGAGGACAGTCCGTACAGGGCGATGGCCAGCACTCCCGCGGCGTTGAGCAGGTTGTGCTCGCCCGGCACGACCAACTCCAGCTCGTATGCCGCGCCGTCCACGAAGACTCCCGCGCGGGCTCCCAGCCCGGCCGGCCGCAGGTCCGCTAGGCGCACTTCGGCATCGGCGGACTCCCCGTAGCCGACGACCTGGACGCCTCGGCTCGCGGCATACCCGGCCAACTCTCGAGCCCCTGGATCGTCGAAGCAGGCGACCAGCACTCCCCCCGGCGTGATCGAGTCGACGAAGGCGCGATAGCCCTCGGCCACCCCTTGCTCGGTTCCCCAGAAGTCGAGGTGATCGGGCTGGACACTGGTCACCAGGGCAACCTGCGGGCGGTAGCCGACGAACGAGCCGTCGCTCTCATCGGCCTCGATGACGAACACCTGGCCGCAACCCAGCCGGGCGTTGGCCGCCAGCTGAACCGGGTCCCCACCCACCGCATAGGAGGGATCCCGCCCGGCGAGGGTGAGCACGACAGCGAGCATCGAGGAGGTCGTCGTTTTGCCGTTGGCGCCCGCGACCGCGATCCGTCGGGCGGACCCCTGCGCCAGAGCGGCCAGGGCTTGGGAACGGTGCAGCACGGGGCGGCCGGCCGCGCGCGCCGCGGTCACCTCGGGGTTGTCTTCGCGGATCGCCGAGGAGATGACCAGCGTGTCGACCCCCGCGATCGCCGCAGCGTCGTGCCCGACCCGGACGTCGATGCCCTCGTCCCGCAGCGCAGCCAGGGTCGCCGAGTCGCGACCGTCCGAACCGGTGACCGGTATGCCGCGAGCATGCAGCATCCGGGCGATCCCGGACATCCCCGCACCACCGATACCCACGAGGTGGACCGCGCCGAGCTCGGCGACCGGCCGCGGGGCCGCGGTGTAGTCGAACCGGGTCCGCGGGAGCGTCATCGTCCGCTCGCCGCCCGGACGACGAGGTCGGCCAGCGCCTCGTCGGAGTCCCGTCGCCCGAGGCCGGCTGCGCCGTCGCCCATGCGGGCGATCCGCGCATCGTCGGTGAGCAGCGGCAGGAGGACGACATCGACCCAAACCGGGGTGAGGGCGGCGTCCTCGACGAGGATTCCGCCACCGGCCGCGACGACGTCGGTGACGTTGATTCGCTGCTCGCCGTTGCCGATCGGCAGCGGGACGTAGACGGCGGGCAGCCCAACCGCGGTCAACTCGCAGACCGTGTTGGCACCGGCCCGGCAGACCACGAGGTCGGCGGCCGCATAGGCCAACTCCATCCGGTCGACGTATTCACGCACGACATAGGGCGCCGAGCCCGGGCTGACGTTCGGGGTGAAGCCCTTGCCGGTCCCCGCGGCGTGCAACACCTGGACGCCCGCGTCGGTGAGTTCCGCGGCGCGGGCGGCCATCGTCTCGTTGAGGCGAGCAGCACCGAGCGAACCGCCGGTCACCAGCAGCGTGGTCCGGTGCCGGTCCAGACCGAACTCCGCCCTGGCTCGGTCCCGCAGCGCCGCCCGGTCCAGAGTGGTGATCTCCCGGCGCAGCGGCATACCGAGGCAGGTGGCGTGCGGCAACGTGGTGCTGGGGAAGGTGGTGGCCACATGCCGGGTCAGCCGCGCGCCGAGGCGGTTGGCGAAGCCGGGCCGCGCATTCTGCTCGTGCACGACGATCGGTATGCCGCGACGCTTGGCCGCGAGATAGGCCGGCGAGGAGACGTAGCCGCCGAAACCCACGACGACCTGCGCTCCGGTGTCATCGATGGCGGCCAGAGCTGCGTCGACGGCGGCCCGCAGGGCGCCTGGGAAGCGCAGCACCTGGGCGTCGGGGCGCCGGGGCAGCGGCACCCGGGGCACGAAGCGCAGATCGTAGCCACGGGCCGGCACGAGGCGGGCCTCCAGACCGGTCCTGGTGCCCAAGGCGGTGACCCGCACCTGCGGCAGCCGGCGGCGCAGCGCGTCTGCCGTGGCCAGCAGCGGGGAGACGTGCCCTGCCGAACCACCCCCGGCGAGCAGGACGGAGGTCAACGGGCGCTCGGCGGGCCGGGCGTGCGAAGCAGGAACATCAGACGACATGGTGCGAGCTTCCGATGAGTTTCAGCCCCGCCGACGGCGGGGCAGGACGGCCAGGGAACGCTGGATCACCCCTGGACGGGCGGCGAGGATCTCGGCCGCCCCCGGTTCGGACCGGGCGAACGAGACGAGCATCCCCATCGCCAGCAGAGTGGTGACCAGAGCCGACCCACCGGCCGAGACGAGCGGCAGCGGGACGCCGATGACCGGGAGCAGGCCGATCACGGCACCGATGTTGATCATCGCCTGAAAGAGGATCCATGCCATCGCGCCGGCGGCCCCGATCCGCACGAACTGGTCGGTGCAGCGGGTGACGATCCGGTAGCAGGCCGTGGCCAGCAGCCCGAACAGGGCCAGGATGACGAACGTGCCCGGCAGGCCCAGTTCCTCGCCGATGATCGCGAAGATGAAGTCGTTGTGGGCCTCGGGCAGCCAGGACCACTTCTCCTTGCTGGCCCCGAGCCCGACGCCCCACCACCCGCCGTCGGCAAGGGCGTAGAGACCGTGCACCGATTGGCCGCACTCTCCGTTGGGGTCGGTGCACGAGCCGGACAACCAGTTGCCGATTCGATCCATCCGGTTGGCACTGGTGACGACCAGGGCCACCGCGACCGCGGCGACCACTCCGGCAGCGGCGACGAACAGCCTGGCCGGGACGCCCGCGGCATACATGACGGCTCCGACGATCCCCATGAGGACCAAGGCCGTGCCGAGGTCGTGACCGACCAGGACGAGCCCGATGGTCACCGCGGCGATCGGGACGAGATAGGGCACGACGGCGTGCGAGGCCCGACCGAGCAGAGCTCGCTTGTTCGACAGGATGAGCGCACCGACCAGGACGAGCCCAATCTTGGTCAGTTCCGAGGGCTGCAGGGACAGACCCGCCCCCAGGCGCAGCCAGTTGCGGTTGCCGCCCTTGGACAACCCCAACGCGGGAACGAAGACCAGCGCCTGAAGCACGACGGCCAGGGCCAGGGACGGCAGGGCCAGCCGCTTCCACCAGGTGATGCTCAGCCGGGACGCGACCGCGAAGCCGACCAGACCCAGCGCGGCGAACTTCACCTGGTTGAGGAAGACCGCGTAGGAGGATCCGTCGTCCTTGTAGGCCGTGATCATCGATGCGGAGAGGACCATGACCAGGCCGATCAGCAGCAGGGCGGTGGTCACCCCGAGCAGGACGTAGTAGGAAGTGACCGGGCTGTCGAAGCGCTCGGCAACGGGCCTGAGCCGTTCGGGCAGCCAAGTCCCCGGGGCTCCGCCCACCCGCTGGGCTCGGCTCGGGGAGGGCCGCTCGACGGTGCTGGTCACGGCCGGGAACCGGGGGTGTGCGCGTGACGGCCGACGGCTCGTTCGAAGGCGCTACCACGTTCCCCGTAGTTGGCGAACATGTCCATCGAGGCTGCGGCGGGGGCTAGCAGCACAACGTCACCCGGGCGCGCCAGGCTCGCCGCGAGGGTGACCACCCGGTCCATGATCTCGTCGGCGTCCTCCCCCGTGGGCTGCATTCCTCCAGTGTCGGGGCCACCCGCGTCGACGACGGGGACATTCGGGGCGTGTCGGGCCAGCGCCTGGGCAACCTGCGCCCGATCCTGTCCGATGAGCACGGCACCACGCAGTTTGCCGGCCACCTTCTCCACCAAGCTGTCCACGTCGGCGCCCTTGAGCAGCCCGCCGGCCACCCAGACGACGTTGTCGAAGGCGGCCAGCGCGGCCTCGGCGGCGTGCGGATTGGTCGCCTTGGAGTCGTTGACGTAGCGAACCCCGCCGACGGTGCCGACCTCGGCGATCCGGTGCGGGTCGGGCCGGAAGGCGCGCAACCCGTCGCGGACCGAGATCGGCCCGACCCCGTAGGCCCGGGCCAGGGCGGCGGCAGCGAGGGCATTGGCCAGGTAGTGCGGGGCGATCGTGCGGGCCTCGCCCTGGACATCGGCGATGGTGGCCAGTTCGGCCGCCGAGTGGTGACGCTGCTCGACGAAGGCCCGGTCGGCCAGGACCTCCTCGACCAGACCGATCATCGACGGCGCCGGGACGCCGAGGGTGAAGCCGACCGCCCGGCATCCTTCGACGACGTCGGCGTCGATGACCAGTTGCTCGGTGAGGGGGTCGGCGACGTTGTAGATGCACGCGAGGTGGGTGTTGCGGAAGACCCGTCCCTTGGCGCGCAGGTACTCCTCGAACGAGCCGTGCCAGTCGATGTGGTCCGCGGCGACGTTGAGGCAGGCCGATGCGACCGGGGCCAGGGACCGCTGCCAGTGCAACTGGAAGCTGGACAGTTCGACGGCGAGCACATCGTAGGGCTGCGGGTGCAGCACTGCCTCGAGCAGCGGGGTGCCGACGTTCCCGGCGCTCGTGGCCCGCAGGCCGGCGGCCCGCAGGATGCTCGCGAGCATGTTGACGGTCGTCGTCTTGCCGTTGGTTCCGGTCACGGTGAGCCAGGGGGCGGCACCCTGGGCGGGCCGCATCCGCCAGGCCAACTCGACCTCACCCCACACCGGTATGCCGCGCGCCGCCGCCTCGGCCAGCAGGGGCTGGCTCGGCCGCCAGCCTGGCGAGGTGACGACGAGGTCGGTGAGCCGATCGGTGGGCAGCCCCTGGGTGTGTTCGACGCCGAGCCGGACGTCCACACCGAGAACGGTGAGGATCTGGGTCCGCTCATCGACGGCTCGGGAGGCGCCCGGTGCGCTGGCGTCCACGACCGTGACGATGGCCCCGCGTTCCCACAGGGCGTCGGCTGCGGCAAAGCCACTGATCCCCAGCCCTGCGACGAGCACCCGCAGGCCGCTCCAGTCGGCGTCCCGATGGGTCAGCCCCGGTCGCGGCTCATAGCCGTCGTCGGCCGACCCGGCCAGCTCGTGCAGCTCGGTCATGTCGAGCCCACCACCCATTCGGCGTAGAAGATGCCCAGGCCGAGCGCGGCGAACAGCCCGGCGATGATCCAGAACCGGATGACGACGGTGATCTGCTCCCACCCGAGCATCTCGAAGTGGTGGTGCAGGGGTGCCATTCGGAAGAAGCGTTTCCTCGTGGCCTTGAAGACCCCGACCTGGATGAGCACCGACAACGTCTCCAGGACGAACAGTCCGGCCAGGATGACCGAGAGGAACTGAGTGCGGGTCGTGATCGCCAGGCCGGCGATGAGCCCACCGAGGCCGAGCGAACCGGTGTCGCCCATGAAGATCTTGGCCGGCGAGGCGTTCCACCACAGGAAGCCGAAGCAGGCACCCATGGCGGCGGCGGACACGATGGCCAGGTCGAGGGAGTCCCGGACCTCGTAGCACTTGAGGCCCGGGTTGGTCTGGCAGTTCTGGTTGTTCGTCCAAATGCCGATGAGCAGATAGGCACCGAAGATCATCGTCGAGGCACCGGTCGCCAGCCCGTCGAGCCCGTCGGTAAGGTTGGCCCCGTTGGACATCGCGGTGATGATGAAGTTCGCCCAGAGGACGAACAGCACCAATCCGATCGCGGGGCCGGCAAAGGCCAGGTCGAAGCGGGTGTCCCGCACGAAGGAGATCGCCGTCGAGGCGGGAGTGCGGTAGCCGGCGTTCTCGAACTGCAGGGCCAGGACCGCGAAGGTCACCCCGACGAGCCCCTGCCCCACGAGCTTCTGCTTGGTCCGCAGCCCGAGGCTGCGCTGTCGGGAGATCTTGATGAAATCGTCGAGGAAGCCCACCAAGCCGAGCCCGGCCATGAGGAAGAGCACGAGCAGACCACTCACCGACGGCCAGGTCCCCAGCGCGAGGTGCGCGACGAAGTAGGCAACGAGCGTGGCGCCGACGATGACCGTCCCGCCCATCGTCGGGGTCCCGCGTTTGGTGCGGTGCGACGTCGGTCCGTCGTCCCGGATGAACTGGCCGTACTGGCGCTTGACCAGCCACTTGATGAACCACGGCGTGCCGAGCAGGGCCAGCACGAGCGAGGTGGCCCCGGCCACGAGCACGCCCTTCACGACCCGACCTCGCTCCCTCGGACCGTCGCGGAGATGCGGTCCCCGAGCCACCGTAGTCCGGCATCCCGGCTGGACTTGAACAACACGACGTCACCGGGGCGGAGTTTCTCGGACAACAGCAGGTATGCCGCATCCGCGTCGGTCACGGTGAGCACCTCGGTCGGCGACCCGTCCGTGCCCGCCGCCCGGGCGACTGCTTCCCGCGCACCTTCGGCGATCCCGGCCGCTCCGGGACCGACGGCGACGAGGACGTCGATCCCCTCGGCGACGGCTCGAGCACCTGTTCCGGCGTGGGCTTGCCGGGACTCGTCCCCGAGTTCGAGCATCTCCCCGAGAACCGCCCAGGTGCGCCGCCGTCGGCCCTGGGCATCGGTGGCCATCACCGCCAGCGCGGCCAGCGCGGCGGCCATCGAGTCCGGGTTGGCGTTGTAGGCATCGTTGACGACGGTCACCCCGTCGCTGCGCTCGGTGACCTCCATCCGCCAGCGGCTCACCGCACCGGCCGAGGACAAGGCGTCGGCAACCTGCGCGAGCGGCAGGCCGCAGGCCAGTGCGGCCGCCGCCACGGCAAGGGCGTTGCCGATCTGGTGGGCGCCGTGCACACGCAGCGCCACCGGCGCACTGCCCTCGGGGGTGACCAGCCGGAAGGAGGGTCGGCTGGTCGGGTCGAGCGTCACGTCCTCGGCCCGCGTCCGGGCCCCGGGCGCCAGGCCGACGAGGACGACCCGGGCCCGGGTCCGGCTCCCCATCGCAGTCACCAGG
Source organism: uncultured Intrasporangiaceae bacterium (assembly GCA_964573925.1). Lineage (GTDB taxonomy): Bacteria > Actinomycetota > Actinomycetes > Actinomycetales > Dermatophilaceae > Phosphoribacter. Next base: position 12,263 of record CAZNLX010000001.1, on the reverse strand, counting down.
GGGTCGTCGGCGTTGAGCACCGCGACGCCGTCCTCGGGCAGGGCCTCGACGAGCTCGCCCTTGGCCCGGGCAATGTTCTCCCGGCCACCGAACTCACCGACGTGCGCGGTGCCGACGTTGAGGACGACGCCGATCCGCGGTGGGGCGATCCGGGTGAGGTACTCGATGTGGCCGACGCCCCGGGCCCCCAGCTCCACGACGAGATAGCGGGTGTCCCGGGTGATCCGGCAGACGGTGAGCGGCACCCCGATCTCGCCGTTGAACGACCCCGCCGGGGCCACCGTCGGACCGGAGGTCGCCAACACCTGGGCGAGCAGATCCTTCGTCGAGGTCTTGCCCGAGGACCCCGTGATCCCGACGACGGTCACCGTGGGTGCCGCATCGAGCACGGCTCGGGCCAGCGCCCCGAAAGCGGTCTGCACGTCGTCGACGACGAGGTGGGCCAGGCCGGACACCGGGCGGGAGGTCAGCGCTGCCACGGCACCGGCAGCTCGAGCGGAGTCGACGAAGTCGTGTCCGTCGGCGTGCTCACCGATCCGGGCGACGTAGAGACCACCCGGTCCGCACTCCCGGGAGTCGGTGACGACCGGGCCGTCGATGACGAGGTCGAAGACCTCACTGCCGGGGGGAACGGGCACCCCGTCGGAGTCGTGTAGCCGGCCGGCGGTGGCTCGGGCGAGCTCGGCGAGGGTGAGCGGGATCATCGCGGGGCCTCGGGTCGGGGGTCGGCCGGGACGCGCAGGGCCGCAGCCAGGGCCACCCGGTCATCGAAGGGGTGGACGACGCCACCGATGTCCTGACCCGTCTCGTGACCCTTGCCGAGGACAGCGACGGTTGAGCCAGGCACCTGGCGGGCCGCCGCCACCGCCGCGGCGATGTGAGCGGCGCGGCCTTCGTCGGAGGTGAGCGCGCGGGGCCGACCCCCGCCCGGGTCCGCCGTCGGGTCCTCACCTGCGGCGGCGAGTGCCTCGCGGGCACCGGCCAGGACCTGCTCACGGATCACCGCTGGGTCCTCGGAGCGGGGGTTGTCGTCGGTGACGTAGACGACGTCGGCCCATCGGGCCGCGGCGGCGCCCATCCCCCGGCGCTTGCCCCGGTCCCGGTCACCGCCCGCGCCGATGACGGCGACGAGCAGGCCCACGGTGGTGGGACGCAGCGCGGCGAGGGCAGCGTCGACCGCTTCCGGAGTGTGCGCGAAGTCGACGATGCACCGGGGGTCGTCCGGCCCGCCGGGCACGATCTCCATCCGGCCGGGGACGACCGGCTCGGCGGCCATGGCGCGTTCGACGTCGGCCGCGGCATACCCGAGCCGTCGCAGGGCGACGGCGGCCATCGCCGTGTTGACCCGGTTGAAGGTGCCGGGCAGGTGGCAGGTGAGGTGCAGGTGTTCGCCGTCCGGGCCGGCGACGACGAGGTCGGGGCCTTCGCCGTGGTGCAGGGTCCAGTCCCCCGCCCCCTCGGACGCCACCGTGACCAGCGGTATGCCGCGTCGCGCCGCGAGCTCGCGACCCCAGTCGTCGTCCACGCAGACCACGCCATGACGGGCCCGGGCGGGCGCGAACAGGGCCGCCTTGGCCTCGAAGTAGTCCGTCATCGTCGAGTGGAAGTCGAGATGGTCCTGGGACAGGTTGGTGAACAGGGCCACCTCGTAGGTCACCCCGTCGACCCGATGCTGGGCCAGCGCATGGCTGGACACCTCCATGACGACGCTGTCGATGCCGCGTTCGGCCATCACCGCGAGGATGGCGTGCAGGTCGGTCGCCTCCGGGGTGGTGCGCACCGAGGCCAACCGCTCGTCGCCGATCCGGGTCTCCACCGTCCCGATCAACCCGGTGCGCCGACCCAAGGCGCGCAGCGCCGACTCGACGAGGTAGGCGGTCGTCGTCTTGCCGTTGGTGCCGGTGATCCCGACCACGCGCAGCCGATCGGCCGGGCGACCGTAGATCTGGGCGGCCAGGTCGCCGAGCACGGCCCGCGGGTGCGGGTGCACCAGCACGGGTATGCCGTCCGCCCCTGCGGTCGTGGCGCGGATCGTCTCGGCACCGGCCGGATCGGTGAGCACGGCAACCGCGCCGGCAGCCCGGGCGGCCGGGACGAAGGAGGCACCGTGCGCGCGGGCGCCCGGGAGGGCGGCATACAGGTCGCCGGAGGTGACCGTCCGGGAGTCCAGGCTCACCCCGGTGACGGCGAGGTGCCCGGCCGGGTCGTCGGCGAGCAGGGTCGCCCCGGACCGAGCTGCCAGGACCTGCAGCGGGACCGGCGGGACCGAACTCGGCCGGGGTGAACGCACGACGCTCAGGCTAACCGTTTGTTCTGCGGTCGCTCATCACGCCGGGGGCGCCGGGCACGAGCGGTTGAGCCGGGGTGAGCGGGATCTCGGCACCCGGAGCACCGGTCGGGGGGACCTGGTAGGCCTGCAGGACGTAGGTCATGACGTCCTTGAACGCCGGGCCGCACTGCCCACTGCCGGTCGGGGTGCCGACCGTCGGGTGCTGCAGGGTCACCGCGACGACGAACTGCGGGTCCTCGGCCGGGGCGTAGCCGATGAAGGAGGTGGTGTAGCCGCTGTATCCGCCGCCCTCGGCGACCCGGTTCGCGGTGCCGGTCTTGCCGGCGATCCGGTAGCCGGGGATGGCGACGTGCCGGGCGGTGCCGCCGGGGCTGACGACCTCCTCGAGCATCTGGCTCACCTGAGTGGCCGTCTGCTCGGAGACCACCCGACTGGCGGTCGGGGTCGCCGCCGACTCGAAGCTGCCGTCGGCTGCGACGGTGCCCTCCACGAGGGTGGGCGGGATCCGCACGCCACCGTTGGCGATGGTCTGGAAGACCCCGGCGGCTTGGACCGCGGTGACCGACAGGCCCTGCCCGAAGAGCGTCGTGTAGCGCTCCGATCCGGTGAGCGTCGCGGCCGGCCGCAGCAGACCGGCGGATTCCCCGGGGAAGCCGATGCCCGTCTTGCTGCCCAGGCCGAAGGAGCGCTGGTACTTCTCCAGGGTGGGCAGCGGCATGCTCTCGGTCGCCAAGATGGTGCCGATGTTGCTCGACTTGGCCAGCACCCCGGCGACAGTGAGGTCGAGTGTCTTGTGGTCGTGAGCGTCCTTGAACGTCGTGTCGGCGCGCTTGAGGCGGTTGGGCACGATCACCCCGGTGGACGGCGTGACGATCTTCTCCTCGATCGCGGCGGCCATGGTGACGACCTTGGCGGTCGACCCCGGCTCGTAGACCTCGGTGAAGGCCCGATTGCCCAGCGCTGCAGCGCGGGTGTTCTTGAGGTCGGTCGGGTCGAAGCTCGGGTAGGTGGCCACCGCGCGCAGCTTCCCGGTCTTCACCTCCATGACGACGATGTAGCCGGACTTCGCACCCCAGTTCTGCACGAGGTTGCCGACGGTGTTCTGAGCGAACCACTGCAGGTCGGCGTCGATGGTCAGCCGAACGTCCCGCCCATCCACCGCGGGCTGGGAGAGTTGCTGCGCCCAGGGGATGACCTTGCCGTCCCGCGCCTGTTCGTAGACCTCCTTGCCCGGGGTGCCGGACAACTCGGTCTGCATCATCTGCTCGAGCCCGCCGGCGACCTTCCCGTCGTCACTGAGGAAGCCGACGACTTGGGCGGCAGTCGGCCCGGCCGGGTACTCCCGCTCGAAGGTGACCTCGCTGAGGATGCCGGGAATGCCCATGGCGTTGATCTCGCGCCACACCAAAGGGGAGACCCCCTTGGCCAGGATGACGTAACTGCTCGTGCCCATGAGCTCGGGGACGAGTTCGTCGGCGGTCCGTCCCAGCAGTGGTGCGAGTCGCTGGGCGGCGCCGATGACCCCAACCTTGACCCGCTTGCCGTCGATGACCCGCTCGTAGGCGGAGACGGCGTTCTGGTTGACGGTGATGGTCCGCCGCTCGACGCTGGAAGCGAGCACGGTGCCCTTGGTGTCGATGATCTTGCCGCGCATCGCCGGGATGAAGACCGTGTTGAGCCGCTTGTTCAGTGCGGCGAGCTGAACGCCGGAGGCGTCGAATGCCTGCACCCGGACCAGTTGCGCGGCGAAGATCGACAGGACGAACAGCACGGCGACCCACATGGTGCGCACCCGCCACTGAGTGTGCCCGGTCCGCATAGGCCGCCGGATCCGGGGCGCGCGCGGTGGGCGGGGGGCTCGCGGTGGGCGACCGGCCCGCTGAGGGACGGGGCGGGCTTCCGGGCGGGCTGGGCGGGCCTGCGGGCGGGCGGTGGGGCGTGGCATACCGACCGGGTTGGACGCCGTGGTGCCGCCCGCGGCCCGAGCCCGCGAGGCGCCGGGACGGGGCGTCGGACGGGGCTGGGCGGCGCGCGGCGTGGCCGGACGCGGTGCGACCGGACGCGGCGCGGCCGGACCGGAGGCAGCCGGTCGGGACGGCGTACGCGGAGGCTGAGGGGAACGGGGCGGGTTCACTCGATCAGCCCCCCGGAGTCGTCGTCGGGGCCGCGCCGGGCGACTCGGGGTCGGCTGCGGCAGCGTCGGCCGGCCCGGGAGTGGCCGTTGCGGCAGGCGCGCTGGGGACCACCGGCGTCGGGGCCGCGACCGAGGGCGTGGACGGCGGCTTGGGGATCGACACGACGTTGAGGGTCTTGGCCACGGCCGGTTCGGCGACCCCGAGGATGGTTCCGTCATCGAGCCGGATGAAGGCCATCGAGGTCGCCGGGACCATCCCCATACCCAGGGCCCGGCGGGCCAGCGCCCCGGGGTTGCGTTCGGCATCCAGCGCCCGGGTCAGCTCGTGTTCCTGATCGGAGAGCGTGCCGGACGTGGTCTGCAGGTCGTGCAGGGTGAACGAGCCCTGGGCGAGTTGGGCGTTGAGCATGAGCAGGGTGAGCAGGCCCAGGGTGAGCAGGGCCATGCACATCGCGGCGAACTTGCCCGTTCCGGTTCGCTCGATCGCCGCCGGAACGACCCGCAGCCGGGCCGCCGCCGTGGTGGGGCGGGCCAGACCAGGCGCGGTCGTCGCGGCGGCCCAGTGACGTAGTGCAGCCTGGCTCATTGTGACTCCCCCTGGTCGGTCACTCGGATTCGCTCCGCCACTCGCAGTCGGGCCGACGCGGCGCGCGGGTTGGCCGCGATCTCCGCCTCGGTGGGCACCTCGGCTCCGCGGGTCACGGGGCGCAGGTATGCCGCGTCCTGCGGCCGCTCGACCGGCATACCGGCGGGGGTGCGCGAGGTGGCCCCGGCGGCGAGGGTCTGCTTGGTGATCCGGTCCTCGAGCGAGTGGTAGGACAGCACGGCCACTCGGCCGCCCACCCTCAGCCGGTCGATCGCGGCAGGCAGGGCCCGGCGCCAGGCATCCAACTCGCCGTTGACCTCGATCCGCAGGGCCTGGAAGGTTCGCTTGGCGGGGTGTCCCCCACTGCGCTGCGAGGCGGCCGGGACGACCCTCCGGAGCAACTCGACGAGACGGCCGGACGACGTGAACGGAGCCCGGCCGCGCTCAGCGACCACGGCGCGCACGATCGGCCGAGCGAAGCGCTCCTCGCCGAAGTCGCGCAGGATCCGGACCAACTGGTCGGGCTCGTAGGTGTTGAGGACGTCCGCGGCGGTGAGACCCCGGGTCTGGTCCATCCGCATGTCCAGCGGCGCGTCGACTCGGTAGGCGAATCCCCGGTCGGCCTCGTCCAGGTGCAGTGAGCTGACCCCGAGGTCGAAGAGGGCCGCATCGACGGTCGGGATGCCCAGGTCGCGAATGACCTGGGCGAACTCGTCGTAGACGGCGTGGACAAGAGTGATCCGGTCCGCAAAGGGCAGCAGCCGGCGCCCGGCCAGTTCGAGGGCCTGCGGGTCGCGGTCGATCCCGACGAGCCGGGCCCGCGGGTAGGCCTGCAGGACGCTCTCGGCGTGGCCGCCCATGCCGAGGGTGCCGTCGACGTAGACCGCGCCGTCGGCGGCCAGGGCCGGACCGAGCACCTCGACGACCCGCTCGCGCAGCACGGGCACGTGCCGCTGGTGCGGCGCGAGCTCGGGGGTGGCGGTCATCGGGGGCTCCGGTTCGTGGATCTGATGGTTCGCGGATCGGTGCGTCGGGGTCGGTGCGGGCCGTGAGGCTGGACGAGCGATGGGCCTGGACGGGTGGCGGCGAGCGCGGACTGGGCCGATACGGCCCTGCGCTCAGGTCCCCATCCGCTTCGGGAGGGTTCTCGAACCGCTGGCGGCCCGGCACGGGGGAAGTCGTGTCGGGACGGAAGCGGCTGGAGACCTGGGCGCAGGTGGCGTCAGCGGTCAGAACCTCCCGGGCATCACCTCCTCGCTCTGAGCGGCGAAGCCGGGCTCCTTCTCAGCGAGGTAGGCGTTCCAGGCGGGCAGGTCCCAGATCTCGACCCGGCTGATGTTGCCGATGACCGCCAGGTCCCGGTCCAGGCCGGCGTAATCGCGCAACATCGCGGGGATGGTGATCCGCCCTTGTCGGTCGGGAACCTCCGGGGAGGCGCTGGAGGCCAGCACCCGGGTGTAGTCGCGCACCCCGGCGACCGAACTCGGCGCGGACTGCATCTGCGCGGCGAATCGATAGAACTCAGCCATCGGGTAGACGACGATGCAGCGCTCCTGGCCCTTGGCCATGACCAGTCCGGTGGCCAGTTGCTCTCGGAACTTGGCCGGCAGGATCAGCCGCCCCTTGTCGTCGAGTTTGGGGGTGTGGGTGCCCAGGAAGGGGACCGGCAGGGCGGCGAACTGGTCGTCGACCACGACGCACCACCCCTTCCCTCCCGACCCCCGAGGGGGCCGTCCCACGCGACCCGGCGGGGCGGCATACCCGCCACCACGCTCCTTGGCGCCCCACCATACTCCACTTCCCTCCACCTGTCGCCAGATTCTTTCTCAAACTTCCATTCCGAACGGCAAAGTGGCAGGTCACAGCCGTGGAGGGAAGTGGAGGGTATGCCGCGCGCACCGGCCCCCGCTTCCGGCTTCGTGCTCGGGTTCGGCCGCCCGGACCAGCGCGCCGACATATGCTCACCAGACCGGGCGGGCCAAGGGGTCCCCGGTGGAGCGAAGTGGAGGATCCCGTGAGCGACGTCCGGCCCCGACCCGAGCAGGCGGTGTCCAGCGGCGAGGTCGTGCGTTCGACGCCCGAGGCGCTGGCCGAACTGCGGGCCGTGGCCTCCCGGATCGCCGCCGCGATGGAGTCGGTCATCGAGGGCAAGCCGGGAGTCGTCCGAACCGCGATCACCGTCCTGCTGGCCGGTGGTCACCTGCTCGTCGAGGACGTGCCCGGCGTCGGCAAGACGATGCTCGCCAAGGCCCTCGCGCGCTCCATCGACTGCTCGGTGCGCCGGATCCAGTTCACCCCCGACCTGTTGCCCAGCGACATCACCGGGGTGAGTGTCTTCAACCAAGACCTGCGCGACTTCGAGTTCCGACCCGGCGCGATCTTCGCGAACGTCGTGGTCGGCGACGAGATCAACCGGGCCTCCCCCAAGACCCAGTCTGCGCTGCTGGAGTGCATGGAGGAGGGCCAGGTCACCGTCGACGGCACGACCTATGCCCTGCACAAGCCGTTCATCGTCATGGCGACCCAGAACCCGATCGAGATGGAGGGCACCTATCCGCTTCCCGAGGCCCAACGGGACCGGTTCATGGCCCGGATCTCGATGGGCTACCCGTCGGCCGCGGCCGAGGTCGAGATGCTCGACCTGCACGGTGGGCGATCGCCGTTGGACGTTCTCGTGCCGGTGACCGACGCACAGACGGTGGCCCGGCTCGTCCTGGTCACCCAGGACGTCTACGCAGCACCGGCGGTGCGCCAGTACGTCGTCGACCTGGCCAACGCCACCCGGACCAGCCCGGCGGTCCGGCTCGGGGCGTCCCCCCGCGCTGCCCTGCACGTGTTGCGGGCGGCCCGCGCCCACGCCGCTCTCGAGGCTCGCGACCACGTCCTGCCCGACGATGTCCAGCGAGTGGCACCGGCCGTCCTGGGCCATCGGCTGATGCTCTCCGGCGAGGCCACCCTGGCCCACCGCACGCCCGAGGACGTCCTGCTGGAGATTCTCCGGTCCACCCCCGTCCCGGCCGGCCGGCGCTGAGCCGGGGTGGGCGGCATACGGATGGCGGTCGCTGGTGCGCGGCATCGGTGAGGTGCTCACGACCCGAGGTCGGGCCTTCGGGTCCGCCGGGCTGACCCTGCTCGTCTGCGGCTACCTCCTGGGCTTCCGGGATATCACCCGGGTTGGCGTGCTGTTGCTGGCCCTGCCGCTGCTGGCCCTGCTGCTGGCCCGTCGACGGCCTCCGGGGCTGGTCGTCACCCGTTCCACCGACCCGGCGCAGGTGAGCGCCGGCGACCCGACGACAGTCACCACGACGATCGCCAACGGTGGCCGGCACTCGACCCCGATCATGCTCGCCGAGGAGCGCTTGGACTATGTCATCGGCGAACGCCCGCGAGTGTTGCTCGGCTCGCTCGGCCGCGGGGAGCGTCGAGCCGTCACGTATGCCGTGCGCCCCCCGATCCGCGGCCGTCACCTGCTCGGTCCGCTCACCGTTCAGTTGCGCGACCCGTTCGGGTTGACCCAGCGTTTCGTCGAGGTCGGGTCGGCGTCCGAAGTGACCGTGCTTCCTCGGGTCCACCCCCTGGGGGGCACCAGGCCTCCGGGCACCGGAGTGGGCGCCGAAGGTGAGATCCCGTTCATGGTGGCCCTCAACGGCGAGGACGACCAGTCGATCCGGGAGTACCGCGACGGAGACGACCTGCGCCGGATCCACTGGCCGGCCACGGCTCGCACCGGTGAACTCATGGTCCGTCAGGAGGACCGACCGGCCCGGCGCCGAGCGGTGGTTCTGCTCGACCCGCGCAGCGCCGCGCACGCCGGCAGCGGCCCGGCCAGTTCCTTCGAGTGGGCGGTGAGCGCGGCGGCCTCGACCGTCGTGCACCTGGGGACCCTCGGCTATGCCGTTCACCTGCTCACCCCGGAGACGGTGCGGGAGGGTCCCGACGAGGTTCCCCTGGACCGGGCCACCGCACTGGACGTGCTGGCGGTGACCGCCCTCGACGACGCGCTGTCCCTGGCTCGCCTGGCTCGGTCAGGTCAGGGCCTGCTGGCCGGCGGGGGCTTGCTCGTCGCGATCCTGGCCGCGGCCGACGAGGCCGCCCTACGGTCGGTGGCGACCCTGCGTCATGGCGGCGCGACCGCCGTGGGGCTGGTCCTGGATCCGGCCTCCTTCGCCGGCGGCAGCGGCGGCGCCAGCGGCATCGGCGGCGCCGGTCCATGGCCCGCCAACCCGGGCGACCCGGCAGCCAGCGGGCCAGGGGCTGGGGCGGCCCGAGCCGTCGACATTCTGCGCGGTGCCGGCTGGCGGGCCACCGCGGTGACCGCCGCCGACACGGTGACCCAGGCCTGGGGCCGGGTCGGCACGGCAGCCGCGGCGCGAGCCGGTGTGGGAGCCGGCGCCGGAGTGATCCGATGAACCGCCGCGAAGCCCACCCCGCCCTCGCTGCGGTGGCCGGACTCACCTCGCTGCTCGGCCTGACCACCCTCGTGGCCACCACGACCTGGTTCGCCCGGGCGATCTGGCTGGTCGTCCTCGCGGTCGGTGCCGGGGCCCTCGTGCGCCGGTTCTGGACCCGGTCCGCCGTGGCCGTCGTGCCGAGCCAGATCGTCGTCACCCTGCTCGCCGTTGTCTGGATGTATGCCGGGTCCAGCACTTGGTACGGCCTGCCCACTCTGGCCACGGTGCGCCGGTTCGGTGCCCTGTTCGCCGAATTCGGCACGACCGCGGTGAACACCTCGGCACCGATGCCGGCCAACACCGGGGTCGAGGTCACCCTCGCCTTGATCGGAACGGCCGTCGTGCTGCTCGTCGACATCCTCGCCGTCACCCGAGGGGCCCCGGCGGCGGCCGGTCTGCCGATGCTCACCGCCTTCTTGGCGGCCGCGGCGAACAGCGGGTCGGCCCTGCACCCCTTCTACTTCCTGGCCGCCGCCCTCGCCTGGCTGGTGCTGCTGGCCCAGCATGCCCAACAGGGCATGCGCCGGTGGGCCTCGGTGGCGGTCCGCCCGATGGAACCCATCGCGATCGGCGCCTCCCGAGCCACCTCGGAACTGCGCTTCGCCGGGCTGGCCCGCCGGCTGGGCGCCGTGGGCCTCATCGCCGCGGTTGCCCTCCCAGCCGTGCTGCCCCATCTGCCGACCCGCTACCTGCTGGACGGACTGGCCCGCAGCGCCGACGGACGGGGCAACGCCAAGGTCGGCTTCAGCTCGACCCTGGACGTCGGGACCAGCCTCAACGCCGGCGGTTCCGGGCGGATTCTCACCTACCGCAGCACGGCGCCCAGCCCGACGCCGCTGCGAGTCCTCGCGGCGACGGCATACGACGGGACGTCCTGGAGCCGACCGAACCCGACCCTGGGCCGCAGCGCCCGGCTGGACCTCTCCCCCGAGGTAGCCCGCTCGGAGCGGACCATCGTCGTGGAGAACAACTCGCTCGAACCGCCCGCGCTGGCCACCCCGCAGCCGATCACGACGGCCGACCTCAATGCGGTCGGTTGGCAAGTGGACGAGTCGACCTCGGACGTCTACGTGCAGGCCCGGCCCGCTTCCTACTCAACGACCTACCTCGAACCGATCTACACCCCGGACCTCTTGCGCAACGGCGTCGACGGCTCACCCGGGCCGGACCGGCTGCCGACCGGGCGGGCAATCACCGCAGCGCTGGAGGTCGATCCTCGGTCCGCCGCCGCGATCCGCGACGCGACGAACGCAGTGACCACGCAGTCGCAGTCCCCCTACGACAAGGCGGTGGCGATTCAGGACTGGCTGCGCGGCAAGGGCGGGTTCACCTATTCGCTCACGTTGACGACGCCGGACTCGTCCAATGGCGCCCGGCCGGACCCGATCAGCGCCTTCCTGCAGACCAAGCGCGGCTACTGCGTCCAGTTCGCCTCGACGATGGCGATGATGGCGCGCGCCGCCGGAATCCCGGCCCGGGTGGCTATCGGCTTCCTGCCCGGCAGCCAGCAGGACGGCGTGTGGACGGTGACCAGCGCCGACGCCCACGCCTGGCCCGAACTGTTCTTCCCGGGGGCCGGCTGGGTGCGCTTCGAGCCGACGCCCAGCGTCCGCACCGGAAACGCACCGGCCTGGACGCTCCCGGCGATCACCCCCGCACCGCTGCCGACCTCGACGGCCCGGCTCACCGACGACCCAGCCAGCCGGGACCGGGACCGCCCCGACCGAGAGACCCCGTCCGAACAGACCACCACCCTCGACGTCCCGGTGCTGGACCGGGTCCTCGGTTGGGTGCTGCAGGTCCCGCACCTGCTCGGACTGGTCGTGCTGCTGGTCGTCCTGGCCGCCCTTGTCCTGCCGGTGACCGCCGCGGTGCTACGCCGGGTGCGGGCCGGCCGACCTGGCCCGCCGGCGCGGATCGCCGAGGCCCACTGGCAGACCTTCACCGGCCGGTTGGACGATCTGGGCGTCACCCCCGTTGCCGGGGGGACGCTGCGCGATGCCCAGGCTCACTACGCCCGCGCCGGCTTCCTCGGGGAAACCGGGACGCAGTCGCTGGCGACCGTCGTGGACACCGTCGAACGGGCTCGCTACGCCCGGCCCGGGGCCTTCGTCGACCCGCACCTCGAACCGCTCACTCGGGTGGTGCTCCACGAGGTCGCGAGGACCCGGTCCTGGCAGCACCGGATCCGGGCGACGATGTTGCCCACCGACGCCCGTCGCTGGTGGCGGGCCTTGGGACGTCGGCTCGGCGCGCGGCCCCGCGCGTGGTGGGGCCGACGCCGCTGAGCGCGGGAGGGCGGCATACCCCTGGGGTATGCCGCCCTCCCGGACTGCGGTGAGGCCGCGACGGACTCAGTCCAGATAGTCGCGCAACACCTGCGAGCGCGACGGGTGCCGCAGCTTGCTCATCGTCTTGGACTCGATCTGGCGAATCCGCTCTCGGGTCACGCCGTAGACCTTGCCGATCTCGTCGAGGGTCTTGGGCTGGCCGTCGGTGAGTCCGAAGCGCATCGAGACGACGCCCGCCTCGCGCTCGGAAAGGGTGTCCAGGACCGAGTGGAGTTGCTCCTGGAGCAGGGTGAAGGACACCGCTTCGGCGGGCACGACCGCCTCCGAGTCCTCGATGAGGTCACCGAACTCGCTGTCGCCGTCCTCACCGAGCGGGGTGTGCAGGGAGATCGGCTCGCGACCGTACTTCTGCACCTCGACGACCTTCTCGGGGGTCATGTCGAGTTCCTTGGCCAGCTCCTCCGGGGTGGGCTCGCGACCCAGATCCTGCAGCATCTGGCGCTGGACGCGG